>NZ_JAJSZC010000210.1:0-13748 GCF_036815105.1 Streptomyces sp. IBSBF 3136 | reverse complement strand
GTGGTGTGCGGCCCGGGCGTCCTGCGGGCAGCGGGTGGTGGTGTGCGCCCGGGCGTGCGGGGTGCCGGGCGGGGTGGCCGGTGCGGCGGTGACACCGATGTGCGCCCTGTCCGGGGGGCGTCAGGGCTGGGATCGTTGGACGGTGGTGGGGCCCGACGGGGTGTCCGCCGCCCGGGCCGGACCCGCGTTCGCCGCCGTGATCAGCGCGGCGACCGCCAGCACGGCCGCGGCCACGCCTCGCCGGTACCGTGCGGCGGGCCGTCCGTAGGGTTCGGATGTACGTCCGGGCACGGTGACCTCGCAACAACAAGCGACGTGTTAAGCATGCTTAATCCGCCGTTTAACCTAGGGGCTGCGGCACGCGAACGGCAAGAGGTGCCAAGGGAGTTGGGGGAGCGCGACGATGCGGGAACGGGACGACCCGGAGGTCATCGGGCGACGGGTGCAGCAGTTGCGCACCGAACGCGGACTCACCCAGCGTCAACTGGCTGAGCCCGCCTACACGCCCGCGTACATCTCCACCCTCGAGGCCGGCCGGGCCCGCGCCTCCGACGAGGCGCTGCACCACATCGCGGACAGGCTCGGCGTCGCCTACGAGGAAGTGGCCGTCGGCCGCCCCGCCCACCTCGCCACCGGCCTGCGCCTGCGGCTCACCGAGGCCCAGCGCGCCCTCGCCGACGGCAAGGCGGAGGAGGCGGCCGCGCAGTACGCCGCGCTGCTCACCGAGGCGGAGGGCCACGGACTCGCCCTCGAACAGGCCACGGCCCTGCTGGGCCTCGGCGACTGCGCCCTGGAGACGGGCGAGTTGGGCCAGGCGCGCGAGCACTTCGAGCGGGCCGAGGACCGGCTGGCCGGGGAGTCCCTGCCCGCCCGGGTGCCGGCGGTCCGCGGCCGCGCGGTCTCCCACTACCTGGCCGGTGAACTCCGGTACGCGGTCTACCTCCTGGAGTCCACCCTCGACGAGCTCAACCGCGGCGGTCTGCACGACCCCGACGCGCTGCTGCTGCTCTACGCCAGCGCCATCGGCCCCTACATGGACATGGGCGCCCACGCCCGCGCCGCGCAGGCCGCCGAGTTCGCCCTCGCGCTGGCCCCGCAGGCCGAGGACCCGGCGCTGATCGCCCGGATGCACCGCTCGGTCGCCCGCACGCTGCTCGCCGAGGGCCGGGTCGCCGAGGCGGACGCGTCCCTCGCCAAGGCGGCGGAGCTGTACCGCCGGCTCCGGCTGCGCACCGAACTCGCCAACTGCCACTGGATGCGCGGCTACGTCTGCGCCCAGGACGGCGACCTGGGCCGCGCCGAGTCCGAGCTGCGGCTGGCCCTCGACATGCTGTCGGAGACCCGGGCCGCCCTCTACCGCAGCCAGGCCGCCGTGGAACTCGCCGACGTCCTGCACCGGCGCGGCAAGTCGGCCGAGGCCGCCGACCTGCTCAACGGCGTCCTCGGCGACCTGTCCTCCGAGCGCGGCGCCGTCCACGCGGCCGCCGCCCACCGCCTGCTCGGCATCATCGCCGAGGACGCCCGCGACACCGAGGCCGCCGAGGAGCACTACGTCCGCGCGCTCAGCCTGCTGGAGCGCGCCGGCGCGGCCGGTGACCTGGCCGACCTGTGCCGCCTCCTCGGCGACCTGCTGCGCCGCACGGGCCGGGTGGAAGCGGCCCTGGACGCCTACCGCACCGGCCTGGGCCACCGGACGGCCCCCGGCACCACGACCCTGGGTCCGGCCCCGGCCCAACCGCCCCTGTGAGCACGGCCCCCGTCCGAGCCGCACGCACGTCCCGCCCGGGGCGTGTCCCGCCGGGGGCCGGCCGGGCCCGGGCGGGCGACCGGAAGACCCTCACACCTGGGCGCGGCCCTGTCTGCGTACGTCGGCCAGGCGCAGCGCGCCCATCTGGACGGCGGCCTGGGTGGCGTCGTTGGGTACGTCGCCCAGGCCGGCGTTGGTGAAGGCGAAGGCGTCGTCGCCGACGCGGACGGCGGCCACGTCCATCGTCAGCAGGACCGGCTCGTCGTCGGACGTCGTGGTGGCGACGGTGACGTGCAGCCCCTCGCGCGCGTCCCCGACCTCCGGCAGCGGGGCCTGGGCCACCTGGACGTCCTCCTGCAGCCCGTTCTCCGTGGTGGCCGAGAACCTGGCGCACTCGACCGGCATCGTCCGCAGCCACTCCAGCGCGGCGTCCACGTCCGCCGGGCGACGGGCGCCGATCTGGTAGCGGAGCTGGGCGTCCGTGTCGGCGTCGTCGAGCCCGACCGCGACGCGGGCGGGAGCGCCGAGGAGTTCGTCCGCGTAGAGGGCGTCCAGCAGCCGCTGGCAGTCCGCCACCGAGGTGTTCGCCTTCAGCAGTCCGTCCCGCCAGGTGGCCGCACCGCGCGTCGCCGCCCACGGAGCGCCCAGGTCCGACTCCGTGATGAGCGCGGCCCGGGCCTGCTCGTCGGTGAGCGTGGACCCGTCCGCCCGGGACGACGCCTTCGGCGTGGGCGAGGCCGGGTCGACGGTGGGCAGGGGCTGGTGCGCGGTCGGCGGGTGCTCCAGGCCGAGCGTCGCGCAGCCGGTGAGGGGGAGGAGGCCGACGGCGAGTGCGGCGAGGGTGACGGCGCGGGGGCGTATCGCTGCGGTCATCGGGGTGCCTCCTGGGCGGGCCGGTGGGGTGCCTCCTCTCACGGCACCATCGGCCGCAGGGCACCACCAGCGGTCCGGGCCGTCCGGGTGAGCGGCGGGGGAGGGCGTGGCCCGGCCGCCCGGCCCCGCCCCCCCGCCTCCCCGATCGCCGGTGGCACAGGGCACCGCGTCGTGGACCTGGCTAGGGTCGACCCGACGGAAGGAGTCCGCTGTGACCGGTGAGCCCATTCCCGTGATCATCGACTGCGACACCGGCGTCGACGACGCCCTCGCGCTGCTGTTCGCCGTACGCCACCCGGGCCTGGACCTCAGGGCGGTGACCTGTGTGGCCGGGAACACGGACGTCGACGGGGTGGTCCGCAACACCCTGACCGTGCTGGAGCGGGCGGGCGGCCCCGACATCCCGGTCGCGCGGGGTGCCGAGCGCCCGCTGATCGAGCCGGCCCGCCCGGCCCGGCACGTGCACGGAGCGGACGGCATGGGCGACCTCGGGCTGCCCGCGCCCGCCCGCCGTCCCGTCGACGTGGACGCGGTCACCCTCCTGCGCCGGGAGATCCTGGCCGCTCCGCGCCCGGTGACGCTGATCCCGACGGCCCCGCTCACCAACATCGCGCTCCTGCTGCGCACCCACCCGGAGGTGACCCGGAACATCGAGCGGATCGTGTTCATGGGCGGTGCGGTCGCGACCGGGAACGCCACGCCGGTGGCGGAGTTCAACGTCTGGCACGACCCGGAGGCGGCGGCGATCCTGCTGACGGCCGGGGTGCCGATCACGATGTACGGGCTGGACGTCTTCATGCGGGTCGTCGTGCCCGGCGGTGACGTGCACCGGCTGCGCGCGAGCGCCGAGCCCGGCACGCGGCTGGCCGGCGAACTGCTCGCCCACCGGCCCACGACCCAGGGCGGTGACCCGGACGTCGAGGAGGCGGGCGGGCTCGGTGACGCGGGAGCGGTCTGCGCGGTCGCCGACCCGGCCGGCATCACCACCCGCAGGCTGCCGGTCGAGGTCGCCCTGGCCCCGGGCCCGGCCCGCGGTCAGACGCTGGTCGACCGGCGTCCCCGTCCCGGCGAGTCCGAGATCCACGAGGGGGCCAGGGAGCAGGCGCTCGTCGACGTGGCACTCGACGTGGACGTGGACCGTTTCGTGAAGCTGTACCTGGAGACGGTCGAGCGCTGACCGGCCTCCGGGTCCGGGCCCCCGAAGAGCGATCCCCTCCGCACCGTCCGAAGGTTCCCTTTCCGGGCGATGTGGACAGATTCCGTACGGACCTTCTTCCGAACGGAGCCCGCATGGCAGACCTCTCGTCCAGGAACCCCGACTGGTGGCGCCAGGCCGTCATCTACCAGGTATATCCACGCAGTTTCGCCGACGCCGACGGTGACGGCCTCGGTGACCTCAGGGGCGTCACCGAGCGCCTGAACCACCTCGCCACGCTGGGTGTCGACGCCCTCTGGCTCAGCCCCTTCTACCCCTCCGAGCTGGCCGACGGCGGCTACGACGTCGCCGATCACCGGGGCGTCGACCCGCGCCTCGGCACCCTGGACGACTTCGACGCGATGGCGGCCGAGGCCCACCGGCTCGGGCTGAAGGTCGTCGTCGACCTCGTGCCCAACCACACCTCGCACCAGCACCCCTGGTTCCAGGAGGCCCTGCGGGCCGGCCCCGGCTCCGCCGCCCGCGACCGCTACGTCTTCCGTCCCGGGCGCGGCGCGCACGGCGAACTCCCGCCCACCGACTGGCAGTCCGTGTTCGGCGGCAGCGCCTGGCGGCGTGTGCCCGACGGCGAGTGGTACCTGCACCTCTTCGCCCCCGAACAGCCCGACCTCAACTGGGACGACGACGTGGTGCGCGCCGACTTCCGGGCCACCCTGCGTTTCTGGTCCGACCGGGGGGTCGACGGCTTCCGCGTCGACGTCGCCCACGGCCTGGCCAAGGACCTCACCGAACCGCTGCGGGACGTCGGCTCCGTCGGCGCCACCGGCGAGGACGCCCTGCCCCTGGTCCCGCCCGGCAGCCACCCGTACTGGGACCGCGACGAGGTGCACGAGATCTACCGCGACTGGCGGAAGATCTTCGACACCTACAGCCCGCCCCGCACCGCCGTCGCCGAAGCCTGGGTCCCCGACACCCGCCGCGCCCTGTACGCCCGTCCGGACGAGCTCGGGCAGGCGTTCAACTTCGAGTACCTCCAGGCGCGCTGGGACGCGGAGGAGCTGCGTGAGGTGATCACCGGCTCGCTGGAGACGGCCCGCGCGGCCGGTGCCTCCGCCACCTGGGTGCTCTCCAACCACGACGTCGTGCGCCACGCCTCCCGCCTGGTGCTGCCGGCCGGCACCGACGAGAACGCCTGGCTGCTGTCCGGCGGCCGGGCACCGGTGGCCGACGTCGAGGCGGGGCTGCGCCGGGCCCGGGCCGCGACCCTGCTGATGCTGGCGCTGCCCGGGTCGTCGTACCTCTACCAGGGCGAGGAGCTCGGGCTGCCCGAGGTCGCCGATCTGCCGACCGAGGTACTGCAGGACCCGATCTGGGAGCAGACGGGTCATGTCCGCAAGGGCCGCGACGGCTGCCGGGTGCCGCTGCCGTGGACGGCGACCGGGCCGTCGTACGGCTTCGGGTCCGGTGCCGCCTGGCTGCCGCAGCCCGAGGCGTTCGCCGCGTACGCGGTCGAGGTCCAGGCCGGCACCGAGGGATCCACCCTGGAGCTGTACCGCACCGCGCTCAGGCTGCGCCGCAAGCTGCTGGAGGGCGAGACGCTGACCTGGACGCCGGGTGCCCCGGCCGGAGTGCTGGACTTCGCCCGGACCGAGACCTGGCGGTGCGTCACCAACTGCTCCGCGCACCCGGTCGCCCTGCCCCCGGGCGAGGTGCTGCTCGCCAGCACCCCGCTCCCGGAGCCGGGAGGCCTCCCGCCCGACACCACGGTCTGGCTCGCCTAGGCCGTGTCCGACCTACGGCGCCGTCGGGCTGGGGGCGGGAGCCGCGCCCCCGTTGCCGGCGCCGTTGCCGCCGGCGAGCCCGTCGATGTTCACCGGCGTCGACGTGGCGTTCGGCGGCGGGGTGAGCACCACCTCCGGCTGGCCGGCGGGCGGGGGCGGCGGCGTGACCGCCGAGTCGGGCAGCTTAGGCGGGGTGGTCTGCTGGAAGAGGGTCTGGTCGAAGTCGACCAGACCGGTCTTCTCCATGACCGTGATGTGGTCGAGCACGGTGTCGTTGGCCTGGTCCGCGAGGGCCCGCACCAGCGAGTTCTTGGTCGTGGACCGGATCTTCGCCACCGTGTTGAAGATCGCACCGTGCGTCATCCGCAGGATGTTGGCGAAGTCGGTGTCGAACTGCTTGCCGCTGTCCCCCTTCAACTGGGTGACGAAGCCCTCCTGCTGCGGGCTCGCGATGTTGGGCAGCGTGATGTTCAGCATGGGCGCGATCTTGCGGCAGGTGGTGTCCAGCGCCGCGTGCCCGTCGATCAGGTGCTTGCTGGCCTCCAACACCCCCTTGGACGTGCCCTTCTGTAGACCGATCTGCCCCACCGGGTACTCCCACAGTCCCGCCGCCCGCACCTTCACCACGAAGTCCCGGTCGGCCTCCGTCAGCGGGCCCCACTGGGTGTTGGCGATGACCCGCGTCGGTGAACTGGAGACGGTGCTCACCCCGAGCATGCTCGGGTAGGCCAGTGCGCCCAGGGTGAGGGCCATCGCACCGCCCACGAAAAGGGTTCCCGTCGCATTCCGCGAAAAGCGCACCGTGCCTCCTGCCCGGTCATGGATCCCGCCGTCAGGCGGTTCGGACGCACAGCAGTACGGATGCGGGAACCGTTTGTGTCGATGCTTCGGGTAAAGATTTCGGATCGCGTCGGTAAGGGGCGGTTCACGGGGTCACCCCTTTGGAAGGCCGTTGGTCAAAGGTTGACCGTTCCCCGGGAGAAGCGTCCGGCACGCGGGCCTAGATTCGCCGCATGTCCCCGCAGCCACCTCCCCGGACGCCCGCGGCCCTGCCCGTCCTGCCGTACCGCAAGCCCACCAGGGGCCGTGACTACTGGGTGCTGGACGACGTCCTGCCGGACGCCGAGGCGGTGCGGGAGCGGTGCCTGGCCAAGGACGACTGGGTCAAGGGCCACCCCTACACCTCCGAGTCCTGGCCGGGGCTGCGGGCCATGCCCGGTCTGGAACCCGGTGAACTCGCCCGGGTCGAACGGCTGGTGAAGAAGGCGACGGGCGCCCGGGAGCTGTGGGTGCAGCGGGCGCCGGGCGGCGGCACCCTCAACCACAACTGCGTCCAGGTGGTCGGCGAGGGCGAGAGCGAGCCGCGCCCGCACACCGATTCCCGCGCGCTGTGCCGCTACGCGGCCGTGCTGTATCTGAACCCGCACGTGCCCAAGGACTGCGGCACCAGCTTCTACCGCCAGTCCCTGCCCGGCGGCCGACTCGGCGGCAACGTCGTCCAGGCACCCCACAACAACCTGGTCGAGGCCCTCGGCACCCGCTTCGTGTCTCCCGACGCCTTCGAGGAGGACGTCCGCGTCCCGCACCGCGCCAACCGCCTCCTGCTCTACAACGCCAACCTCGTGCACAGCGCCACCGGCTACCACGGCGTGGAGCTGGCGGAGAAGCGGATGACGGCCGTCTTCTTCTGGATGGCCTGAGCCCCGCCCGGGCGGCTCGCCGTACAAGTCGCTGTAGCGGCCAACGTCTTTGCCGAGTCGTGACGGGAAGGCGTACATCCCCAAGGGGCCTCGCGGTGGTCTGTAGTTGGCGTCACCCCGCTCGTCCACCCTTTCCCCGGGAGCACCATGCGCCTCCAGCGCGTCCCGCTCACGGCGGCGACCTCGGTCGTCGCCGCACTGACCACCGCCGCGGTCGGCCTCGGCGCCCCCGCCGCCCTGGCCGACGGCGCGGCGGCCCTGCCGCTGTCCCACTACGCGCACCTGCTGGTCGACGCGGCGCACGGACACCTCTTCTTCAGCCAGGGCGCCGGCTCGACCGGCATCCTGGTGACCGACCTGTCCGGCACCCCCGTCACCACGATCACCGGTGAGCAGGGCGCCACCGGCCTCGCCCTGTCCGCCGACGGCGGGACGCTCTACGCGGCCCTGGCGGACGGCGACGCGGTCGCCGCCATCGACACCTCCACCCTCGACGAGTCCGCCCGCTGGTCCACCGGCAGCGGCAGCGCGCCCGTCTCCGTCGCCGTGGCGGGCGGCCGGGTCTGGTACGGCTGCACGGCCGGCGACGGGGGCGGCATCGGCTCGGTGGACCCGGCCACCGCCGACCCGGCGGCCACTCCCCAGCCGTCGATGTCGCACTGGTCGGCCGCGCCCCTGCTCGCCGCGGGCGGGGGTGTGCTCGCGGCCGAGGAGCCGACGCAGAACCTCAGCCACGTGGCCACCTTCGACGTGTCCGACGGCACGGCGTCGGCCAAGGCCGACACGCTGGTCCGCGGTGGCACGGCGACCGGGCTCCAGGTCACCGGCGACGGCAGCCAGGTGCTGATCGCCGCGCCCCAGCAGCCCGCGCTGTACGCCTATCGCACCGCGGACCTGGGCAGCGCCTCCCCGGCGGTCTACTACACCGGCGGTGTGAACTCGGGCCCGGCCGCGCTCGCCGTCGACACCGACGGGACGATCGCCGTCGGCAGCACCTCGGGCGCGGCCGCCGGCTTCTACGTCTACTCCGGCGCCGGCAACCTGGCGGAGAACCACGGCGCCTTCCCGTCCGGCACCGTGGCCCCCGACGGCCTGGCGTGGGGGGCGGACGGCTCCACGCTCTACGCCGTCACCCGGGACTCCTCCGGCGCCTACACCCTCGGCGTGCTGGACGGCGCCAAGCTGACGGACACCCGGCTCTCCCTGACCCACCCCCGGCAGGCGGTCCCCACCGAGCAGTTCACGATCACCGGATCGCTGGCCACCGACGGCGCCATGCCGTCCGGCGCCGCGCTGCGGGTCACCCGCGACGGCACGGCCCTGCCCGACGCCACGGTCGGCAAGGACGGCACGTTCACCGTCGCCGACACCCGGCAGGACGAGGGGGCGTACACCTACCAGGTGACGTACGCCGGTGACGCGGCGCACCGCCCGGCGACGGCCTCGCTGACGGTCCACGTGACCCGCCTGGAGACCGTGATCCCCTTCCCGGAGGTCGGCTCGGCGAAGCCCGGCTCGGTGGTCCTCACCGGCTCGCTCATGACGATGCTCAACGCGGGCAGCCTGCCCGCGGGCACCACCGTCCGGGTGTCCCGGACCGACGAGGACACGCAGCGGACGACCTCGCTCCCGCCGGTCCCGGTCGACCCGGCCACCACCGAGTTCACCGTCCGGGACGCCCCGGGCAGCACCGGCAGGTTCACCTACCACCTGTCCTACGACGGTGACGCGACCCATCAGCCGACCACCTCCGACGCGGGCGTCCAGGTCTCCCCGTACGCCCCGGCGCTCACCCTGAAGGCCCCGGCGAGCGCCGGCCGCGCCACCGCGCTGAGCTTCGGCGGCACCCTGAGCGAGGGGCCCTACGGCGCCGGCGAGAAGGTGACCGTGTCCCGCACGGACGCCGCCCACACCACCACGCCCGTGAAGTGGGCCGCGCCCGTGGGCGCCGACGGCGCGATCACCGTCGAGGACAACCCGACCGTCGGCGGCGCCGTCACCTACACGGTCGCCTACCCGGGCGACGCCACCCACCAGGCGGCCACCGCCTCGGCGGTCGTCCAGGTCTCCCGCGCCACGACGGCCCTGACCGTCACCACGAACGCCTCCTCGTACGCGTACGGCGCGACGGCCGGCGTCACCGCCCACCTGGGCGCTACGTACGACGGCCGTACGGTCTCGGTCTGGGCCACGCCGGCGGGCGGCAAAAAGACCCTGGTCAAGACCGGCACGGTGGACGGCAAGGGCAACCTGTCGGCGACCTACAAGGTCACCCGGCGCACCGTCTTCACGGCGTCCTTCGCGGGCGACTACCGCTACGCCCCCGCCACGGCCACCCGCACCACCGACGCCTACGCGAAGGTCGCGCAGACGCTCGCCGGCTACTACACGAGCACCAAGTACGGCACCACCACCTACCGCGTCTACCACCGCACGGCCAAGCCGCAGGTGACCGCGACGGTGACGCCGGACAAGTCCGGCCAGTGCCAGCGGTTCCAGGCGCAGGAGTACTCCGGCGGCGCCTGGCACACGCTCACCACCTCGGACTGCTTCACCCTCGACGCGCACAGCACCGCGGTGACCCGCCTGAGCCTCACCAACGCCGTCGGCCACCGGTTCCGGGTGCGCTCGCAGTACGTCCACGGCAGGACGGACACCAGCAACCTGTCCACCTGGGGCGGCTGGCTGTACCTGACCGTCCGGAGCTGAGCGGGCGTCCGGGCGGGCCGCCCCGCGGGGCGGCCCGCACCCACCCGGCTTCGTTGGCGTGTCCCTGGCGACCGCGGGCGCCGGGTGCGCCAGGATGACCCGGTGAACGAAGAGATACGTCAGCCAGTCGCCCCGTCCGGCCTCGCCCTGCGGCCCGTCCGGCTGTCCGGGCGGCTGGCCGCGGGGGCGCTGTCGCTCGCGGGGCTCGCCTGGGTGGCGCGGGCGGTGTGGGAAGTGCGGCTGTCGCTCGCGGGGGAGCCCGACTCGGGGCCGCCGGACCAGGGGGACGGGGTGCACCGGCCGCTGACCGCGCTGGAGGACTCCTACCACCGGGTGACCTCGGTCGGGGGCGTCGTCGCCTTCCTGTGCGCGCTGTTCTTCCTCGCCTGGCTGTGGCGGGTGCGGGACAACGCGCGGGCGCTGACCGGGCAGCGGCCGAAGTACGCCGGGATCTGGGTGCTGCTCGGCTGGATCGTGCCGGTCGTGAACCTGTGGTTCCCGCGCGGGATCGTCGCCGACGCCTTCCGCACCACCGCACCGGGACGGAAACTGCCCGTCTGCGTCAACGTGTGGTGGGCGCTGTGGCTGGTCGGCATGGTCAGCGGGGTCGGACTGATCCAGAACGACTCCCCCGACGAGGTCATCGCCCGGGCCTACGGCGAGGTGTGGCCGCTGCTGGTCTCGGACACCGCCGTCGTCGGGGCCGCCGTGGCCGGTGTGTTCGTCGTGCGGGCCGTCACCGGCGCCCAGACGGACCGCATCCGGCGGGGCGCGGCCCCGGCCGTGGTGCGCGTGGGGCCGGGCGGCGAAGACTAGCCCCGCCCGGGTCCCGGTGGGTCCCGGCGGGGTGGTGGCCGGGCGCCGGAGGGACGAGGATTCCCGCATGAGCGTCTTCGCCGTCGTCGGGGCCGGACCCGGTCTCGGGTACGCCGTCGCCCGCCGGTTCGGGCGGGAGGGCTACGCCGTCGCCCTGCTCGCCCGCGACCCGCACCGCCTGGAGGAACTGGTGGCGGGCCTCGCCGGCGAGGGCGTCACCGCCCGGGGGTTCAGCGCCGACGTGCGCCGGCCGGAGGAACTGGTCGCGGCCCTGCGGGACGCCGCCGCCGCGCTCGGCACCGTCGAGGTGCTCCAGTACAGCCCGGTGCCGCACCGGGACTTCATGCGGCCGGTGCTGGAGACCCGGCACCGGGACCTGCTCGGTCCGATCGAGTTCTCGGTGTACGGGCCGGTCGCCGCGGTGCAGCAGGTGCTGCCGGGGATGCGGCGGCTGGGGCGCGGCACCGTCCTGCTCGTCAACGGCGGGACGGCCGCCGTACCGCACCCGGAGCGGGCGGGGACGTCGATCGCGTTCGCGGCGGAGAGCGCGTACGGCCATCTGCTGCACGACCGGCTGGCCCCCGAGGGCATCCACGTCGGGCAGTTGGTCATCCCCGGCGCGATCACGGCCGGGCACGTCCGCAAGGACCCCTCCGTGCTCGCCGACACCCTGTGGGGCATGCACCGGGACCGGCGCGGCTACCGGCACTACGCCGACGACCTGGACGGTTGACCTCGGCACCCTGTGGAGATCGGGTCGCCCTGCGTGATGGGCGTTTGTGGGCCAATATGGTGATGTTGGCCGCATTGCTCTCTTCAAGGGGGCCTCCATGGCTGTCGAAATCCCTTCGCTCATCAAGCCCTCCCGGTTCAGAAGCCGGGGCGGTCTGCTCGGTGAGTGCGTGGCGGAGTTCCTCGGGACCTTCGTCCTCATCTCCTTCGGCTGCGGCGTGGTCGCGATGGCGGTCGCCGCACTGCCCGGTTCGGGCCGTGCCGCCACCCCCACGACGATCTTCCTCGCGGCGGGTGACTGGCTGCTCATCACCTGGGGCTGGGCCTTCGCCGTCGTCTTCGGTGTCTACGTGGCCGGAGGCGTCAGCGGTGCCCACATCAACCCGGCGGTGACCCTGGCCATGGCCGTGCGCCGCGGGTTCCCCTGGCTGAAGGTGCTGCCGTACTGGTTCGCGCAGATCACGGGCGCGTTCGGCGGGGCGTCGCTGGTCTACCTCGTCTACCACCAGGCGATCAACGCCTTCGACGCCGCGGTGCCGGGACCGAAGGTGAACGGGCACACCAACGCCACGTTCTCCATCTTCGCGACCTTCCCGGCGCCCTACTTCAACGGCGGGATCTGGGGGCCGCTGATCGACCAGATCGTCGGCACGGCCTTCCTGCTGATGCTGATCGCCGCCGTCCTCGACCTGCGCAACCAGGCCGTGAAAGCCAACCTCGCACCGCTGATCGTCGGGTTCGTCGTCGCCGCGATCGGCATGTCGTTCGGCGCGAACGCGGGCTACGCCATCAACCCGGCCCGCGACTTCGGGCCGCGGCTGTTCACCTGGGCGCTGGGCTGGGACAGTCTGGCCTTCCCGGGCACGGTGGCCGGCTCGTTCAGCGGCTACTGGTGGATCCCGATCGTGGGGCCGCTGGTCGGCGCCGTGGTCGGCATCCTGATCTACGACCTGTTCATCGGCGACGTGCTGGTGGTGCGCGCCGAGATGGCCGAGCTGCCCGAGCCGGGCCGGGCCCGCCCGGTGTTGGAGACCGACGACGAGTGACTACTCCGGCTCGGCCGCGGCCGCCGCTCTGCGGGCCGCCGAGGCGATCCCCTCCAGGGCCGCCAGGTGGCTCGCGAGCGCGCGGCGGCCGGCGAGGGTGAGGGCGGCCCAGGTGCGCGGGCGCTTGCCGAAGTAGCCCTTGCGGATGCTGACGTGGCCGGTCCGCTCCAGTGCGGAGAGGGTCTTGCTCAGCGTGGAGTCGGAGACCTGGCAGTAGTCCCGCAGGACCGCGAACTCGGCCTCCGAGCAGCCGGAGAGATAGGCGGCCAGAGCCAGCCGGGTGGGGTGGTGGAGCTCCCGGTCGAGGGCGGGAGGCGTACCGTCCGGGCCGGCCGTCATGCCGTACCCGTCCGGGCGGCGCGCAGCAGGTGGTCGGCACCGCCGGCGAGGCCGAAACCGACGAGCCAGCCGGTCACGCCGTACGGGATCGCGGCCAGCAGGCCCACGACGACCGGGACGAGCGGCAGCAGCCAGGCGTGCCAGGCGGGCCGGCCCGGCCGGCAGTCCCGGCCGAACCAGCGGGTCACACCACCGTGGTGGGCGCCGAGCCAGACCAGGACGAGGAAGGCGACCAGGCTCAGCAGCCCGGTGGGCAGCAGCCAGCCGGCCCACTCGGGCCGCCGGTCGGTGACCCCGAAGGCGGTGAAGCCGGCCGCGAAGGCCAGGCCCTGGGCCACGGTGTAGCCGCGCGGCCGGTTGCGTTCGTCGCTCGCCCTGCGGGCCGCGGTCCGCGCGGCGCACGCGGCGGCGAGGGCGTCCCTGGCCCGTACCGCGTCCGTCGCGTCCATCGGCTCCCCCGTGCTGTCCATGGCCCTACCCCCGTGTGTCCTGTGCGTCCGTGTGCGCGTGTGTCCCGTGCGCGAAGGGGGCGGTGGTCGACCGCCCTGGTCCCTTCGATGTCATCCTGGACACTACTTTCCGCAAATGCAAGTACTTTCCGCGCAGAGGGCCGGCTTGACGAGTGACGACACCTCACCAGCCGGTCAGCAGCAGGTGGTTGAGGAGCAGGGCGAGGACCGCCTGCGCGGTGAGCCAGGCCCGGGGGTGGGGGAGGTACGCGCACGCCGGCAGCAGCCACATCGCGAACGGCAGCCAGATGCGCTCCGTCTCGGCCTTGCTCATCCCGGACAGGTCGGCGATCAGCAGGGCCAGCAGCACCGCGCAGACGAGAAGGGCCAGCCGCCGGGC
>NZ_JAJSZC010000209.1:0-13774 GCF_036815105.1 Streptomyces sp. IBSBF 3136 | reverse complement strand
GACCTGCTGCCCGACGCGTGGGACGAGGCCCGGGCGGCGGGGCGGCGGGCGTGGCCGGGCGCCAGGCGGGCGGGCCGTAGCGGCGCCAGACCTCGCCCCAGCGGCCGAGACGGCCGACGACGAAGATGATGGCGAGGGCGATGAGGGTGTAGTACGAGTACCAGAGCAGGGCGTTGCCGACCCGGTCGTTCTGCCGCCAGGAGTCCGGGGTGAACAGCTCCAGCGGCAGCACCCACCAGCCGCCGAGGTAGCCGTTGTACAGCAGTGACCACACCAGCCAGCCGACGAGGAAGGCGATCAGCGCGCCGCTCAGCAGCTGCCGGGCCGGGATCCGCTCGGGCTCCTGCCGGGGCCGGGGCCGGTGGCCGAAGCGCCAGACGCCCGGCGCCGCCTCGGGCCGGGGCGCCCGCAGCCAGGTCAGGTAGGCAGAGCCGTCCGGCCGGGGCGGTGCCCCGGGCGGCATGGCGGGCATGGGCGGCAGGGCGGCGTCCTCCCGGGGCGCCGCTGGGCGCGGCACCGGATTCGCATGCGTGCCGCGTACGTCCCGCGTGCCGTCGCCGTCCATCGCCCCTGCCCCCTGACCAGCCGTTCCATCCACCATCAGCGAGCCAATCTAACGCCCCGAACAAGGGAGTTCACCGCTTACGCGGCCGTAAGGACGGACCGGTCGGCCGTGCCCGTCACCCAGTGCTATGTCCACCACGGACAACGAATCCTCGCGACAACGCCCACATGGAGCATGCCCACCCCCCGTTCTCGGCCCTAGCCTGCGAAGAAAGAGACAAGCGTCCGAAAAACGCACCGTCCGGAACCCCCGGGAACACCCGGTACGCAAGATCTTCAGGGAGCCCCCCATGACCGCACTTCCGCAGGAGCGTCGCGTCGTCACCGCCATCCCCGGCCCGAAGTCGCAGGAGCTTCAGGCCCGCCGTACCGCCGTGGTCGCCCAGGGTGTGGGCTCCACGCTGCCGGTCTTCGTCACGCGCGCCGGCGGCGGTGTCATCGAGGACGTGGACGGCAACAGCCTGATCGACTTCGGCTCCGGAATCGCGGTGACCTCCGTCGGCGCCTCCGCCGAGGCCGTCGTCCGCCGCGCGAGCGCCCAGCTCGCCGACTTCACCCACACCTGTTTCATGGTCACCCCGTACGAGGGCTACGTCGCCGTCGCCGAGGCGCTGGCCGAGCTGACCCCGGGTGACCACGCCAAGAAGTCGGCGCTGTTCAACTCCGGCGCCGAGGCCGTCGAGAACGCGGTCAAGATCGCCCGTGCCTACACCAAGCGCCAGGCGGTCGTCGTGTTCGACCACGGCTACCACGGCCGTACGAACCTCACCATGGCGCTGACCGCGAAGAACATGCCGTACAAGCACGGCTTCGGTCCGTTCGCCCCCGAGGTCTACCGCGTCCCGGTCGCCTACGGCTACCGCTGGCCGACCGGCCCGGAGAACGCGGGTCCGGAGGCCGCCGCCCAGGCCATCGACCAGATCACCAAGCAGGTCGGCCCGGACAACGTGGCCGCGATCATCATCGAGCCGGTGCTCGGTGAGGGCGGCTTCATCGAGCCGGCCAAGGGCTTCCTGCCGGCGATCCGCCAGTTCGCCGCGGACAACGGCATCGTCTTCGTCGCCGACGAGATCCAGTCCGGCTTCTGCCGCACCGGCCAGTGGTTCGCGTGCGAGGACGAGGGCATCGTCCCGGACCTGATCACGACCGCCAAGGGCATCGCGGGCGGTCTGCCGCTGGCCGCGGTCACCGGCCGGGCCGAGATCATGGACGCCGCGCACCCGGGCGGCCTCGGCGGCACCTACGGCGGCAACCCGGTGGCCTGCGCCGGTGCGCTCGGCGCCATCGAGACCATGAAGGAGCTGGACCTCAACGCCAAGGCGAAGAACATCGAGGCGATCATGAAGTCCCGCCTCGGCGCCATGGCCGAGAAGTTCGACGTCATCGGCGAGGTCCGCGGCCGCGGTGCCATGATCGCCATCGAGCTGGTCAAGGACCGCGGCACCAAGGCGCCGAACCCGGAGGCCGCCGCCGCCCTCGCCAAGGCCTGCCACCAGGAGGGCCTGCTCGTCCTCACCTGTGGCACCTACGGCAACGTGCTGCGCTTCCTGCCGCCGCTGGTCATCGGCGACGATCTGCTCAACGAGGGTCTGGACATCATCGAGCAGGCGTTCTCGCGCATCTGAGCGAGGGATTCGCACCTCTGACGGGCGCCTGCGGCAGCCGTGTGAAGAAGGTGTGCGGGGTGGATGGCGGGACGCGCTTCCGTCTGCCCAAGCGCCTCGGGCTGTCGTAGGTTCTACCCAGATGAGAGATACACCCCGCCCACAGGGGACTGTGGGCGGTCTCAGGCCGGGGCCTCCCCAGCTTCGACCTGGTCGTGCCTCGCGCACACAACCGGGGCCCCAAGGGCTCCGGGATCTCCTCACCGATCGGACGGTCGCCGCCCCAAACCCCCCGGGGCGAGCGACGTTCCGGTCCGGACGGCCGCCCCGTAACCACCCCCCCTGTTCCGGGGCGGCCGACCTCCTTCTTCTTGGTTCCGGGCATTTCCGGGCACGAAGCTCCGCGGCTGTCAGACTGTGCACCGTGTCGAGCTCGCAGCATCCGGACCCGGGACAGGGGCCCACGGCCCACGACGGCAGGCCCCCCGCCGCACGGCGGCCGGTCTCCGTCCCGCTCCTCCTGCCCGGCCTCGCGACCGCCCTGTTCGCGCTGATCACCTGGCAGGTCGTGGCAGGCGGCCCATTGCTGCGCGCGGACGAGCGACTCAGCCGCGTCCTGGTCCACCCGGACCGGTTCTCCGCCGGCCTCTCCGACCTCGGCAACGTCGAGGTCGCCGTGCCGGTGCTCGTCGTCACCCTGCTCTGGTCGGCGTGGCGCGGCCGGGCCTCCGGTGCGGCCCTGTGGTGGCTGCCGCCCCTCGCCGCCGCCGTGCTGATGGCGCTGGTCCCGGCGGTCGTCGTACCGCTGAAGGAGTGGACCGCCCGCCCGGGCACCCCGGTGGTGCCTCCGGGTGTCGGCTACTTCCCGTCCGGCCACACGGCCACGGCGGCCATGGCGTACGGCTCCGCGACCCTGCTGCTCCTGCCCTGGCTCCGCTCCCCCGCCGCCCGCCGCACCCTCGTCGCTCTGTGCGCGGCCCTCGTGCTCGGGGTGTCCTTCGGTCTGGTCCGGCGCGGCTGGCACTGGCCGCTGGACGTGGTGGCCAGCTGGTGCCTGAGCACCGTGCTGCTGACCACCCTGTCCGTCCTGCTCAGCCGAAGTAGGCGTCGAAGTTCTTCTGGAACTCCCAGTTCGCGTACCGGTCCCAGTTCACCGACCACGTCATCAGACCCCGCAGCGCGGGCCAGCTCCCGTGGGTCGCGTACGAGCCGCAGTTCGTCTTCTTCGTCAGGCAGTCCAGGGTCTTGGTGACCTCGGCCGGGGCGACGTAGCCGTTGCCCGCGTTCGTCGACGCCGGCATGCCGATCGCCACCTGGTCCGGGCGCAGCGGCGGGAAGACGTTGTTCGCGTCGCCCGCCACGGGGAAGCCGGTGAGCAGCATGTCGGTCATGGCGATGTGGAAGTCGGCGCCGCCCATGGAGTGGTACTGGTTGTCCAGGCCCATGATCGGGCCCGAGTTGTAGTCCTGGACGTGCAGCAGGGTCAGGTCGTCCCGCAGGGCGTGGATGACCGGGAGGTAGGCGCCGCAGCGCGGGTCCTGGCCGCCCCACTTGCCGGTGCCGTAGAACTGGTAGCCGTTCTGCACGAAGAACGTCTCCGGGGCCATGGTCAGCACGAACTTCGCGCCGTACCTGGCCTTCAGCGTCTTCAGGGCGGATATCAGGTTCACGATCACGGGCGTGGTGGGGTTCTTGAAGTCCGTGTCGTTCGCGTTCAGGGACAGCGAGTGGCCCTCGAAGTCGATGTCGAGGCCGTCCAGGCCGTAGTCGTCGATGATCTTCGAGACGGAGCTGACGAAGGTGTCCCGCGCGGCCGTGGTGGTCAGCTGCACCTGGCCGTTCTGGCCGCCGATCGAGATGAGCACCTTCTTGCCGGCCGCCTGCTTGGCCTTGACGGCCGCCTTGAAGTCGGCGTCGCTCTCGACGTTCGGGCACTCGGTGACCGGGCAACGGTTGAAGCGGATGTCCCCGGAGGTGACCGAGGTGGGCTCGCCGAAGGCGAGGTCGATGACGTCCCAGCTGTCGGGCACGTCGGCGAGGCGGGTGTAGCCGGAGCCGTTGGCGAAGGTGGTGTGGAGGTAGCCGACCAGGGCGTGGGCGGGCAGGCCGGGCGTCCCGCCGCCGGTGCCGGGCGAGGTCGTCGCGGTCACGGCGGCCGACTTCGCGGACTCGCCCGCGTCGTTGGTCGCGGTGACCTGGAAGCTGTACGCCGTCGAGGCCGTGAGCCCGGAGACGGTGGCCGAAGTGCCGGTCAAGGTCTGGGTCCTGACCCCGTCGCGGTAGACGGCGTAGCCGGTGGCGCCGGTCACCGCCGACCAGGACAGGGCGACCGAGGACGAGGTGACGGTGCCGGCCTTGAGGCCGGTGGGCGGGGCGGGCGGCTGTGCGGTGCTCCCACCGGGGCCGACCAGGGAGATGTCGTCGGCGTAGTAGTCGCCGGTGCCGTACCAGCCGTGCGTGTAGAGGGTCACCTTCGTGGTGGCCGCGCCGGTGGTGAAGGTGGTGGTCAGCTTCTGCCAGTCGGGGGCGGACTGGGTCCAGGTGGAGACGTCGGTGGTGCCGGTGCCGTTCGCGCCGAGGTAGACGTAGGAGCCGCGGACGTGACCGGAGAGCGTGTACTGGGCGTTCGGCTGAACGGTCACCGTCTGCGCGCACTGGGCGTTGTCGCTGCCGGCGGGGGTCGCCCGGAGCGCGGCGCTGCCGCTGTGCACGGGTGAGCCGACCGTCGTACCGGCCGTGCAGGACCAGTCGTCGAGGCCGGACTCGAAGCCGCCGTTGCGCACGAGGTCGGCGTCGGCCGCGACGGCGGCCGACGAGAGGGCGGTGATGCCGGGCACGGCCAGCAGCGCGGCCGTGAGCAGGGCGAGGACGGATCTGGGGCGTCCGGCGCTGCGCGCGGGTCGGGCGCGGTCCACAAGGGCCTCCGGGGTTCGGGGAGTTGGAGGAGCGGAGCGCACTCAACTTGGTCCAGACCAATCCTCTTGTCAAGGTGTCCGGGCGCTACCTGTCACCGCCTTCTTCGCCGCCGCGTCCTGCGCCCCGGCCGCCCTCCCGTCCCCTGCTCGGGCCGGCCGCCGCCTCGTGCATCGCCAGTTCCAGCAGCGCCGGGTCGGTCAGCGTGCCCGAGCCGTCCGGCGGGACCAGCCAGCGCACGCCCTGGGTGGCCCGGCCGGGGTAGGGCACCACGATCCAGGTGCCGGGGCCGGCGGTGCGGATGCCGGTGCCGAGCCAGCGGGCGGCAGTGCCCGGCGGCACGAAGAAGCCGACCCGGTTGTCGCCGAAGTCGGCGAGCACCGGGCCTGGCCGGTCGAGCACCCGGAACAGCACGTCGAGCGTGGGATAGCCGAGGCCGGCCGGCAGGATCAGCACGTCCCAGGCCCGGCCGGCGGGAAGCAGCGCGACCCCGAGGGGGTTGCGCTCCCATTCCCAGCGGCAGGTCTCCGGGTCCGGTGCGACGGATGCCAGCCATTCGACCGCCGTCTTCGCCCCAGTCATGAGAAGGCCTCCCTTTCGCCCGTGGACGCGTTCGCGTCACCAGGGAGAGGGAGGCCCGTGGCCCGCATTACGCGGGTTTCCGCTTCTCTTTCGGGTGAGCCGGGTCACCCGCCCGCGGGGTGCGGCATGCCCGGCGCCGGTCCGGTACGCGGATCAGCTGTCGAAGCCCAGCCCCAGCCGGTCCATCGTCCGCAGCCACAGGTTGCGCCGGCCACCGTGTTCGTCCGCGCGGGCCAGCGACCACTTGGTCAGGGCGATCCCCGTCCAGGCGAACGGCTCCGGCGGGAACGGCAGCGGCTTCTTGCGCACCATCTCCAGCTCGGTCCGCTCGGTGCGCTCCCCGTCGAGCAGGTCCAGCATCACGTCCGCGCCGAAGCGCGTAGCGCCGACGCCGAGGCCGGTGTAGCCGGCGGCGTAGGCCACCCTGCCCTGGTGGGCGGTGCCGAAGAACGCCGAGAAGCGGGAGCAGGTGTCGATCGCGCCGCCCCAGGCGTGGGTGAAGCGGACGCCCTCCAGCTGCGGGAAACAGGTGAAGAAGTGGCCCGCGAGCTTGGCGTACGTCTCCGGCCGGTCGTCGTACTCCGCCCGCACCCGGCCGCCGTAGTGGTGGATCGCGTCGTAGCCGCCCCACAGGATCCGGTTGTCGGCGGACAGCCGGAAGTAGTGGAACTGGTTCGCCGAGTCGCCGAGGCCCTGGCGGTTCTTCCAGCCGATCGACGCCAGCTGGTCGGCGTCGAGCGGTTCGGTCATCAGCGCGTAGTCGTAGACCGGGACGGTGTACGAGCGCACGCGCCGCAGCAGGCTCGGGAAGATGTTCGTCCCGAGCGCGACCCGGCGGGCCCGGACCGAGCCGTACGGGGTGCGTACGGCCATGCCGGCGCCGTACTGCTTCAGGGTCAGGGCGGGCGTGTGCTCGTAGACCCGCACGCCCAGCCTGACGCACGCCTGCTTCAGGCCCCAGGCCAGCTTGGCCGGGTGCAGCATGGCCACGCCTCGACGGTCCCACAGGCCGGCCTCGAAGGTGGGCGAGTTCACCTGCTCGCGCACGGCTTCGGTGTCCAGGAACTCGACGCCGTCGGCCAAGCCCTTCTCCGTCAGCTGACGGTGCCAGTCGCGCAGCTCCCAGGCCTGGTAGGTCTCGGTGGCGACGTCGATCTCGCCGCTGCGCTCGAACTCGCAGTCGATGCCGTGCCGGGCGACCGCGGCCTCGATCTCGTCGAGGTTGCGCATCCCCAGCTCCTGGAGCTTGAGGATCTCGTCCGGCCAGCGGCTCAGGCCGTTGGGCAGGCCGTGCGTGAGGGAGGCCGCACAGAAGCCGCCGTTGCGGCCGGAGGCGGCCCAGCCCACCTCGCGGCCTTCCAGCAGCACCACATCACGTTGCGGATCGCGCTCCTTGGCGTTGAGCGCGGTCCACAGTCCGCTGTAACCGCCGCCGACGACCAGCAGGTCGCAGGTGTCGGCGCCGGTGAGGGCGGGCTCGGCCTGCGGCTTGCCGGGGTCTTCCAGCCAGTACGGGACCGGCTGGGCTTCGGAGAGAGAGGCGATCCAGTTGTCCTTGCCACGGCTCATGGCGCTCGGGGCCATGATTTCAACTCCCTACAGGGGCTTATGCCTTTTGCTTGTTGCGGCGATCGGTGATGAGCATCGAGGTCAGGACGAGCAGTACGGCGACCAGGAACATGGCCGTACCGATGACGTTGATCTGGACAGGCGTTCCGCGCTGCGCCGAGCCCCACACGAACATGGGGAAGGTGACGGTCGAGCCCGCGTTGAAGTTGGTGATGATGAAGTCGTCGAAGGAGAGCGCGAACGACAGCAGCGCGCCGGCGGCGATACCGGGTGCCGCGATCGGCAGGGTGACCCGCAGGAAGGTCTGCGCGGGTCCCGCGTACAGGTCCCGGGCGGCCTCCTCCAGACGCGGGTCCATCGACATCACGCGCGCCTTGACGGCGACGACCACGAAGCTCAGGCAGAACATGATGTGCGCGATGAGGATCGTGTAGAAGCCGAGCTGGGCACCCATGTTGAGGAACAGGGTGAGCAGCGAGGCCGCCATGACGACCTCGGGCATGGCCATCGGCAGGAAGATCAGCGAGTTCACCGCGGACCGGGCGCGGAAGCGGTAGCGCACCAGCGCGAAGGAGATCATCGTGCCGAGCAGCGTGGCCCCGATGGTCGCCCAGAAGGCGATCTGCAGGCTGATCGACAGCGAACCGCACATGTCGGCGACCCCGCAGGGGTCCTTCCACGCGTCCGTGGAGAACTGCTGCCACTCGTAGTTGAAGCGCCCCTTCGGCTTGTTGAAGGAGAACACCGTCACGACGACGTTCGGCAGCAGCAGATAACCGAGGGTCAGCAGTCCCGCGATGACCACGAGATGGCGCTTGAGCCAGTTGACGAAGGGCATCAGACCAGATCCTCCGTCCCGGCCCGGCGGATGTAGACCGTGACCATCAGCAGGATCGCGGCCATGAGGATGAAGGAGAGCGCGGCAGCCGTCGGATAGTCCAGGATGCGCAGGAACTGCGTCTGGATCACGTTGCCGATCATGCGGGTGTCGGTCGAGCCGAGGAGTTCGGCGTTGACGTAGTCACCGGCCGCGGGGATGAAGGTCAGCAGGGTCCCGGAGACCACGCCCGGCATCGAGAGCGGGAAGGTCACCTTGCGGAAGGTGGTCCACGGCTTGGCGTACAGGTCGCCGGCCGCCTCGTGCAGCCGCCCGTCGATCCGCTCCAGCGAGGTGTACAGCGGCAGGATCATGAACGGCAGGAAGTTGTACGTCAGACCGCACACCACGGCGAGCGGTGTGGCGAGGACGCGGTCGCCGGCCGTCCAGCCGAGCCAGTCGGTGAGGTCAAGGACGTGCAGCGTGTTCAGGGTGTGCACGACCGGGCCGTTGTCCGCGAGGATCGTCTTCCAGGCCAGGGTGCGGATCAGGAAGCTGGTGAAGAACGGCGCGATCACCAGGATCATGATCAGGTTGCGCCAGCGGCCCGCGCGGAAGGCGATCAGGTAGGCCAGCGGGTAGCCGAGCAGCAGGCACAGCACGGTCGCGCCGGCCGCGTAGAAGACCGAGCGGAGGAACTGCGGCCAGTACTCGGTCAGCGCGTTCCAGTAGGTCGCGAAGTGCCAGGTGACCTTGTAGCCGTCCTCCAGGGAGCCCGTCTGCACGGAGGTGGACGCCTGGTAGATCATCGGCAGCGCGAAGAAGACGACCAGCCAGAGCAGGCCGGGCAGCAGCAGCCAGTACGGCGTGAACCGGCCCCGCTTGCGCGGCGGTTTCTTGTCGGGCTCGGCCGGAGCCAGGGGCGGGGGCGCCTCGGTGAGGGTCGACATGTCTACGCGGCCTCTTCCTCGACGCTCTCGACGCCGGCGTCGATGTCCTGGGCCGCGTCCAGACCGAAGGTGTGCGCGGGGCTCCAGTGCAGGACGACGTCGGCACCGGGGACGAGCCGCCCGTCGCGCTCGACGTTCTGGACGTAGACCGCGAGCTCGTCGCAGACCGGGCTGTCGATGACGTACTGGGTGGAGACGCCGATGAAGCTGGCGTCGGCGATCTTGCCGGTGAGGCGGTTGCGGCCCTCGGGGATGGAGCCGGCGTCGTCGGCGTGCGTGAGGGAGATCTTCTCCGGGCGGATGCCGACCAGCACCTTCCCGCCGGCCGTCGCCGGGGCGGAGCAGCGCGCCTCGGGGAGGACGAGCTTGCCGCCGCCCGCCTTGAGCACGATGTCGTCGCCGTTCTTGGTGTCGACCTCGGCCTCGATCAGGTTCGAGGTGCCGAGGAAGTTCGCGACGAACGTGGTCTGCGGGTTCTCGTACAGGTCGGCGGGCGAGCCGAGCTGCTCGACGCGGCCCGCGTTCATCACGGCGACCGTGTCGGCCATGGTCATGGCCTCCTCCTGGTCGTGCGTCACGTGGACGAAGGTGATGCCGACCTCGGTCTGGATGCGCTTGAGCTCCAGCTGCATCTGGCGGCGCAGCTTGAGGTCGAGGGCGCCGAGCGGCTCGTCGAGGAGGAGGACCTTCGGGTGGTTGATCAGCGCGCGGGCCACGGCGACACGCTGCTGCTGGCCACCGGAGAGCTGGTGCGGTTTCTTGCGGGCCTGCTCGCCGAGCTGGACCAGGTCCAGCATCTCCTCCACCTGCTTCTTCACGCTCTTGATGCCGCGCCGGCGCAGGCCGAAGGCGACGTTCTCGAAGATGTCGAGGTGCGGGAAGAGGGCGTAGGACTGGAAGACCGTGTTGACCGGCCGTTTGTACGGCGGCAAGTGCGTGACGTCCTGGTCGCCGAGGTGCACGGTGCCGGAGGAAGGTTCCTCCAGACCGGCGATCATGCGCAGGGTGGTCGTCTTGCCGCAGCCCGAGGCGCCGAGCAGGGCGAAGAAGGAGCCCTGCGGCACGGTCAGGTCGAGCGGCTGCACGGCGGTGAAGCCGTTGTCGTAGGTCTTGCTGATACCGGAGAGGCGGACGTCGCCGCTGTTGTCTGTCGTCATGGTCGTCACGCCCCTGTGAGCTTCGCGAACTTCTCTTCGTAGGCCGTCTCTTCCTTCTGGCTCAGCGAGCGGAAGGAGTGGGACCTGGCCTGCATGGCCTTGTCGGGGACGATCAGCGGGTTGTTCGCCGCGTCCTGGTCGATCTTCGCAAGGTAGGGCTTCACGCCGTCGACGGGAGTCGCGTAGTTGATGTACGCGGCGAGCGCGGCGGCCTGCTCCGGCTCGTAGTAGAAGTCGATCAGCCGCTCGGCGTTCGTCTTGTGCCGCGCCTTGTTGGGAACCAGCAGGTTGTCGCTCGACGTCATGTAGCCGCTGTCCGGGATGACGAAGTCGACGTCCGGGCTGTCGTGCTTGAGCTGGACTATGTCGCCGGCCCAGGCCACGCAGGCGGCGATGTCGCCCTTGGTGAGGTCGGACGTGTAGTCGTTGCCGGTGAAGCGGCGGATCTGGCCCTTGTCGACGGCCTTCTGGAGCCGGGCTGTCACGGCGTCGAAGTCGTCGTCGGTGAACTTCGCCGGGTCCTTGCCCATGTCGAGCAGCGTCATGCCGATGCTGTCGCGCATCTCGGACAGGAAGGAGACGCGGCCCTTCAGCTTGGGGTTGTCGAGCAGGTCGGAGACCGACTTCACCTCGATGCCGTCGAGCGCCTTCTTGTTGAAGGCGATGACCGTCGGGATGCCCTGCCACGGGTAGGAGTACGCCCGTCCCGGGTCCCAGTCGGGGTCGCGGAACTGGGACGACAGGTTGGTGTAGGCGTGCGGCAGGTTGGAGGGGTCCAGCTTCTGGACCCACCCGAGGCGGATCAGCCGGGCGGCCAGCCAGTCCGTGAGGACGACGATGTCGCGGCCGGTGTCCTGGCCCGCGGCGAGCTGCGGCTTGATCTTGCCGAAGAACTCGTTGTTGTCGTTGATGTCCTCGGTGTACTTGACCGCGATGCCGGTCCGCTTCTGGAAGGCCTCGAGCGTCGGGTGGCGCTTACCGCTGTCGTCGACGTCGATGTACTCGGTCCAGTTGGAGAAGTTCACGACCTTCTCCTGGGCCGAGTGGTCCTGGGCGGACGTGCCGCCCTGGGTCTTGCCCGCCGCGGGGATCCCGCAGCCGCTCAACGCCCCGAGACCGCCGACCGTGAGCGCGCCGCCCGCGGAGGCGCGCAGCAGCGACCGTCGGGTCATCGCCGCCCGGCCGTTGCGCAGGCTGCGCCGCATGGCGGCCAGTTGGGGCGGGGTCAGGCGGTCGGGCTCGTACTGCTCCATGCGCGTGGTGCCCTTTCGGGAGGAATCGGCCGTCTCACCGGCCGGATCGTTGCTAGCGGTCCCCGAAAACGGTGCGGTGCCAGTCCTTCCTCGCCACCGCCGTGTTGTCGAACATTACGTGCTTGACCTGCGTGTACTCCTCGAATGAGTACGCCGACATGTCCTTGCCGAAGCCGGACGCCTTGTAACCGCCGTGCGGCATCTCGCTGATGATCGGGATGTGGTCGTTGATCCACACACAGCCCGCCTTGATCTCACGGGTGGCCCGGTTGGCCCGGTAGACGTTCCCGCTCCAGGCGGAGGCGGCGAGGCCGTAGGGGGTGTCGTTGGCCAGCCGGATGCCCTCATCATCACTGTCGAACGGCAGCACGACCAGCACCGGTCCGAAGATCTCCGACTGGACGATCTCGCTGTCCTGGGCCGCGCCGGCGATCAGGGTCGGCCGGTAGTAGGCGCCGTCCTTGAGGTCACCCTGCGGGGCCTCGCCGCCGGTGACCACGCGCGCGTAGCCACGCGCCCGCTCCACGAACCCGGCGACGCGGTCGCGCTGCACGTGCGAGATGAGCGGTCCGAGGTCGGTGCCGGCCGCGAACGGATCGCCGAGCCGCACGGTCTCCATCAGGGCGGCCGTCCGCTCCACGAAGGCCTCGTACAGCGGTCGCTGCACGTACGCCCGCGTGGCGGCCGTGCAGTCCTGGCCGGTGTTGATCAGCGAGCCCGCGACCGCGCCGTGCACGGCGGCCTCCAGGTCCGCGTCGTCGAAGACGACGAACGGGGCCTTGCCGCCGAGCTCCAGATGGAGGCGCTTGACGGTCGCGGTGGCGATCTCGGCGACCCGCTTGCCGACGGCGGTGGACCCGGTGAAGGAGGTCATGGCCACGTCGGGGTGCCCGACGAGACGCTCGCCCGCCTCCCGGCCGGTCCCGGTGACGATGTTGACGACACCGTCCGGGATGCCCGCGTCCGTGGCGGCCCGAGCGAACAGCAGCGAGGTCAGCGGAGTCAGCTCGGCGGGCTTGAGCACGATGGTGTTGCCCGCGGCGATCGCCGGGAGGATCTTCCAGGCGGCCATCTGGAGGGGGTAGTTCCAGGGCGCGATCGAGCCGACGACGCCGATGGGCTCGCGCCGCACGTACGAGGTGTGGTCGCCCGAGTACTCACCGGCGGACTGGCCCTGCAGATGCCGTGCGGCGCCGGCGAAGAAGGCGGTGTTGTCGATCGTCCCGGGAACGTCGAACTCACGGGTGAGCTTCAGCGGCTTGCCGCACTGGAGGGACTCGGCGCGGGCGAATTCCTCGGCGCGGTCGGCGAGCACGGCGGCGAACCGGTGCAGGGCGTCCGAGCGCTCGCCGGGGGTGGCGGAGGCCCAGCCCGGGAACGCCTCGCGCGCGGCGGCCACGGCCGCGTCGACGTCGTCCGTGCCGGCCAGTTCGTAGGTGTACACCTCCTCGCCGGTGGCGGGGTCGACCACGGCGTGGGTGTGGCCCGAGGTGCCCTTGGTGAGCCGGCCCGCGATGAACTGCGCACCGTCCGCGAGGCGTTTCTGCGCGTCGAATCGTTCCGGGGTGCCCGGGTTGTGCATGTCGCTCTCCTCCGCCGTTCGCCCCGTCCCGGGGGGTGGGTGGCGTAGCTCCAGCTCGATTTGAGTGCCGATCCTGACAGAGCAAGTGCACTCCAACAAGTGATTCCGTTGTTGCCTTTTGGTTACGCGACGGAATCTGTCGACCAGGTGTCGAGTCGGCGCGGAAAAGGGCGGACGGAGTGTCCGTGGTGCGTGCCACACTCGCGTGCATGGGGAAGATCGACGGGGTGGAGGCCCTGCTCAGAGAGGTCCGGGCGGGTGCTCGCGTCAAGTATCTGCACTTCTGGGGCCACCGGCCGCGCCCGGACGGCCGCGTCGGCGCGAGCTGCCTGAGCCAGTGGTGGCCGTCACCCTTCGTGGTCGACGGTGTGGAGTACGTGACGGCCGAGCACTGGATGATGGCCGGCAAGGCACGGCTGTTCGGTGACGCGGAGGCGGAGCGCCGGATCCTGGAGGCCGGGCACCCCGCCGAGGCGAAGAAGGCGGGACGACTGGTACGCGGCTTCGACGAGGCCACCTGGCGGCGGGAGCGCTTCCGCATCGTCGTGGAGGGCAGCGTGCACAAGTTCGCCTCGGACGACGACCTCCGCACGTTCCTGCTGAACACCGGCGACCGGGTCCTGGTAGAGGCGAGCCCCGTGGACCGCGTCTGGGGCATCGGCCTCGCGGCGGACGACGAAGCGGCCTCGCACCCGGAACGCTGGCGAGGCCCGAACCTGCTGGGCTTCGCCCTGATGGAGGCGAGGGAGAGGCTGGCGGGGGCGGGGGCGTAGGGGGCGAGCC
>NZ_JAJSZC010000208.1:0-13786 GCF_036815105.1 Streptomyces sp. IBSBF 3136 | reverse complement strand
CCCCCCCCCCCCCCCCCCCCCCCCCCCCCCCCCCCCCCCCCCCCCCCCCCCCCCCCCCCCCCCCCCCCCCCCCCCCCCCCCCCCCCCCCCCCCCCCCCCCCCCACGGCCGGGACCGTCTAGTTGCCGGAGACGGTGACCTTCTCGTCGTTCTTCAGCTCGTTCACCAGCGTCTTCATCTTCGCCTTGTCCCAGACGAGGTTGCCGCCGGTGGAGCCCGAGATCGGCATGTTCAGCGAGGTGCCGTCACCGCCGCTGACGCCCTTCATGGCCCAGAACATGGACGCGAGGTCCCACAGGCTCATGTCCTTGTCGACGGTGAGCGAGTCCAGGCCCGCGCCCATGGTCGGGTAGAACGTGAACGGGTTGAGCACCGTGGACGGGGTGGCCACCTGGTGGGCCAGCGCCGCAAGGAACTTCTGCTGGTTCTTGGTGCGCTGAAGGTCCTGCGACGCGAAGGCGTGCCGGGTGCGGACGAAGGCCAGCGCCTCCTCGCCGTTCAGCGTCTGCTTGCCGGACTTGAAGTTCGCGCCCGAGTCCTTGTCCTTGAAGCCCTTGTCGATGGTGATCTCGACCCCGCCGACCGCGTCCACGATCTTCGCGAAGCCGCCGAAGCCGATCTCCACGTAGTGGTCGATGTGCAGGCCGGTGTTGTACTCGATGGTGCGCACGAGCAGGGTCGGGCCGTCCTCGGCGTAGGCCGCGTTCAGCTTGGTGCGCCGGCCGGTGCCCGGGTAGACCTTCCCGGACGCCGACCCCTTGTACGACGGGATCTCCACGTCCGAGTCGCGCGGCAGCGAGAGCAGGGTGTCCCCGTTGTCGCCGACGTGCAGGATCATCATCGAGTCGGTGCGCTGGCCCTGCGCGGAACCCGTGTGCAGCTTCTTCTTGTCGTCGCTCGTCATGCCCTTGCGGCTGTCGGAGCCGACGATCAGGTAGTTGGTGCCCGAGCCGGCCTCCGGCCGGTCGATGACCTTGGACAGGTCGACGTCCCGGTGCAGCTTGGAGTCGGCCCAGAAGTAGGTCGCCACCGATGTGACGATGAGCACGCTCGCCAGCGTGATCGCCGTCCACTTGATGCGGCGCCGCCAGTTCGGCGCGGGACGCGGGCCCCGGGTACGGGTGCCCTCCGGGCCGTCGGGACCGCCCGGCCCGCCGCCGTAGACGTGGCCCGTGTTGTAGCCGCTGTCGTAGTCGCCGTAGCCGTCGTCGTAGCCCTGGCCGTCGACGTACGACGGCTGCGCCGGGACGCCGCCGCCGTAGGCCGGTGCGGCCGGGCCCGGGGTGCCGTACCCGCGCTGCCCGGGCGGCACGGCGGGGCCGCCGCGCTGCACCTGACGCATCACGCGGGCGCCTTCCGGCTGCGCGCCGCCGCTGCCGCGTCCGTAACGCGGACCGCGGTTGTTGTCGGACCATCCCTCGGGCCAGTCATTCATGCGCCCCAGTGTGCAGGGCACCGCCGTGTGCCTTACAAGGGATGTCGGAAAATCAGAGCGCCGCTGTTGCGAAGCTGACACAAATTCCGTGAATGTCGCTTCGGCATAAGGTGGGGGCCATGACAGACCAGGCCCCTGACGCGGATCAGGACATACCGGGCAAGCCGACGTCCGCTTCCCGCACCACGCTCAGCCACATCATGACCCACAACGACACCAACCTGCTGGGTACGGTGCACGGCGGAGTGATCATGAAGCTGGTCGACGACGCGGCGGGCGCGGTGGCCGGCCGGCACTCCGGCGGTCCCGCCGTCACCGCATCCATGGACGAGATGGTCTTCCTGGAGCCGGTCCGCGTGGGCGACCTGGTGCATGTGAAGGCCCAGGTCAACTGGACCGGCCGGACCTCGATGGAGGTCGGTGTCCGGGTGCTCGCCGAGCGCTGGAACGAGTCCGCGCCCGCCACCCAGGTCGGCTCGGCCTACCTGGTCTTCGCGGCCGTCGACGCCGACGGCAAGCCGCGCCGGGTGCCCCAGGTGATACCGGAGACCGAGCGCGACCGCCGCCGCAACCAGGAGGCCCAGATCCGCCGCACCCATCGCCTGGCCCGCCGCCGCGCGATCCGCGAGCTGCGCGAGAAGCGGGCGGCGGAGGGCTTCGAGGACTGACGGCCTCACGCGTGCCCCGAGCACACCACCTCGTTGCCACGCACCACGTTCTGCTCCGGCCGTGACGGGTCCTCGAACCGCACCTCGTGCACGCCCTTGAAGTCGGCGCCCGCGGTCACCTTCAGCAGCGGACCCTGGCCGGGCACCGCACGCAGCTCGCTGCCGGGCAGAGCCGCGGCCAGGGAGCGGGCCGAGCGGTCCCAGCGGGGGTCGTAGGAGATGACCGTGCGAGCCACGTGGGCGGGCGCGGTCACCGGCTGGTGCGTGGCGGCGAAGCCGGCCGCCGCGAGCGCGGCGTCGACGCGCTTGGCCAGCCCCATGGTGCCGGTGCCGTTCGCCACCTGCACGCGGATCTGCCGCGGCTCCACCTCCACCGGTGCCGGAACCGGGCCGCGGGTCGGGCGCTTCGCGGTCAGCGGCTTGTCGTCGCGCAGCGACTCGAAGAGGCGGCTCGCCCTGGCCGCGTCCCACTTCAGTGTCGAGCCGATGCCCTTGACCGCGTAGTTCATCTGCGCGATGGGCACCGTGGTGAACTCGGAGGAGGAGGGGGAGAAGGACCGCATCGCCCGGCCGAGGTCGAGCAGCTCGTCGGTGCCGAAGCCCTCGTCGGCGCGGACCGAGCCGAGCACCGCCCGGGTCACGTCCCGGAACCTCATCGGGTTCAGCAGCACCCCCGAGGAGGTGGCCTTCTCGATCAGCGCGGCCAGGAACCGCTGCTGCCGCTTCATCCGCCCCAGGTCGCTGGCGCTGTCGAGGTGCCGGGCGCGCACGTACTGCAGCGCCTGCCCGCCGAGCAGGTTGTGGGTCCCGGGGGCGAGGTCGAGCCCCGTGTACGAGTCCTTCAGCGGCGTCGTGGTGCAGAGCTGGACCCCGCCGAGGACGTCCACGGTCTTCATGAAGCTCGTGAAGTCGACCTCCAGGTAGTGGTCGATCTTCACGTGCGTCATGTTCTCGACCGTGCGCACGGTCAGCTGCGGCCCGCCCTCGGCGTAGGCGGCGTTCAGTTTGATCGGATGCGGCCCGTGCGGCTTGCGCGTGGTCGCGTCCACATGCGCCGGAGCCTCCGCGTACGAGTCGCGCGGCAGGCTCACCACCGTGGCCCGCTCCCGGTCCTCCGAGATGTGCACGATCATCATCGTGTCGGTGCAGTGACAGGGCTGCCCGCCCAGGTGGTAGGCGCGCCGCTGCCGCTCGCTGATCCGGTCGCGGCCGTCGGTGCCGACCAGCAGGATGTTCGTGCCGTGGCCGGCGCTCGGCCGGTTCTTCATGTCCTTGAACGCGTCGACGCGGGCGATGCCCGAATCCAGACTGGTCACGACCGCGTGCCCGATGCCGGCGGAGGCGAGCACCACGACGGACAGCGTGGACACCGCCCGCATGGCCCAGCGCGGCCGCCGCGGTGGCCGGACGGACCGCGCGGGCCGCTCGGGCGGGCGCGGCACCCGGCGGGGTGGCAGCGGACGCCGCTGGGGACGCTCAGGGGACCGAGACGGGCTGGGCAAGGAGGACACCTCCGGACGAGGCCGTACGTGGGATCCGTGAGCACGGTAGGCCGATACGATCTCCATCCCGCGTCCCGGCCCCGGCGGCGCGCACCGGTGTCCCCCGTTCGCGGTAACGTGAGCGTCCTATGAACGCCAAGCCCGACGTGCCGTCCCCCGCCGTTTCTGTGATCATGCCCGTCCTCGACGAGGAGCGGCATCTGCGCGGGGCCGTCCAAGCGATCCTCGCGCAGGAGTACGCCGGCGAGATGGAGGTCGTGATCGCCCTCGGTCCGTCCACGGACCGCACGGACGAGATCGCCGCCGAGCTCGTGGCCGAAGACGCGCGTGTGCACACCGTCCCGAATCCGACCGGCCGCACGCCCGCCGCCCTGAACGCGGCGATCAAGGCCTCCCGGCATCCGATCGTGGTCCGTGTCGACGGCCACGGCATGCTCTCCCCGAACTACATCGCCACCGCCGTCCGGCTCCTGGAGGAGACCGGCGCGCAGAACGTCGGCGGCATCATGCACGCCGAGGGCGAGAACGACTGGGAGCACGCGGTCGCCGCCGCGATGACCTCGAAGATCGGCGTCGGCAACGCGGCCTTCCACACCGGGGGCCAGGCGGGCCCGGCGGAGACGGTCTACCTCGGTGTCTTCCGGCGCGAGGCACTGGAGCAACAGGGCGGCTACAACGAGGAGTTCATCCGCGCCCAGGACTGGGAGCTGAACTTCCGCATCCGTGAGGCGGGCGGGTTGATCTGGTTCTCGCCCGAGCTGCGGGTGTCGTACCGGCCGCGTCCCTCCGTGCGGGCCCTGGCCAAGCAGTACAAGGACTACGGCCGCTGGCGGCATGTCGTCGCCCGCTACCACTCCGGCTCCATCAACGTGCGCTACCTCGCCCCGCCGACCGCGGTGTGCGCGATCGCGGCGGGCGCGGTCGTGGGCGCGCTGGTGACTCCGGTGGGCTTCGTGATCCCGGGCGGCTACCTCGCGGCGATCGCGCTCGGCTCGCTCCCCGCCGGCAAGGGCCTCCCGCTGAAGGCCCGGCTGCGGATCCCGGTGGCCCTGGCCACCATGCACATGTCGTGGGGCTGGGGCTTCCTGACCAGCCCGAAGGCGCTGGCGCGGAAGGTCATCGCGTCGCGGCGGCCTTCGGTGCGGGCGAGCGTCTCCTGACGCGGGCCGCCGCGCCCGCCGGTCAGGAGCCGGCGGGCGCGGCGGCGGCGTTGCGGACCGCGATGTCGATGCTGTTCCTGATGCGCGTCATCTTCTTGATGTCGGACTGGATGTCCCGCGTCTCGTAGGCCGCCTCGACGGCGAACCACGTCCCCACGACGTTGTTCCTGCGCTTGCAGTCGACGTCCGCGGCGGCGGTGGCCAGCTCGTGCTTGGACGGCTTCGGGGAGTTCCAGGCCGGGTCCTTGACCGCGGCTTCGGGGGTCGGGTAGGAGAAGCCCTTCTCCTTCATGCAGGACGACCACTTGGCGAATGCCGCCTTGAGCTTCGGGTCGGCCATGGACCGGACGTAGTCCTTGAAGTTGATGTCGACGGCCCCGGGGGCGTCCTGGATGATGCCGCCGCCCCTGGTCAGCTTCGCCTCCGCCTCCCCCATGCAGCCGCCCTTCGGGATCGTGAGGCCGTGGTACTTGCCGTCGGCCGGGGGAGTGGCCCCTCCCGGCGGGGTCGGAGCGCCCAGGCCGTGGCCCAGGACCACCTCCATGGCCGAGGACATCGGCTTCCGGGCCGGGCGTTGCGCGCCGGCCTGCGTCCCGCGCCGGGGGCCGTGGTAGCCGTGGGCGGCGGCGAGCGCGGGGTCGGTCGGGTCGTACCGGTGGGAGGTCTGGTCCCACTTCTGCCCGTAGTCCGGTGTCGCCGGCTTGAAGGTGAACCCGAACCGCTTCATGCACGACGTCATGAGCGCCGAGCGGGCGCTCTCGATCTTGGCGTTCTCCTGCGGGCTGATCAGGTACTTCTCGACGGGAAGCTTCCGGGCGCGCGTGTTGTCGAGCGTCGGCACGGTGCCGACCTCCGGAGCGGCCGCTGCCCGCTGCGCCGTGGGCGTCGCCGACGTGCAACCGGTCGCCGTGCAGCTCAGCGCCGCGAGTACGGCGAGCGCCGCGAGTCCGGTCGGGCGTTCCGAGGCCATGTGAGGCGTCCTTTGTCGCTGTTGCTCTGACGACTGTCGCTGTTGCTCTGACGACGTGCGGGCAGCGGCGCCCTCACCCGGAAGAACGGGGACGCCGCTGCTCCATCAGCCGGTGCGGCTGGTCCTGCGCTGAGGTGTTACGGGCACACGGCGTAGAAGTCGAAGCACTGCGACGCGTTGTTGTTCTTCAGCGTCGAGTTCAGGTTGGCCCCGGTGCCGCGCTTGATGTACTGGCTCGGGCCGCTGTTGTTCGAGTTGTAGTAGATCGTCACGCTGTAGTTCGTGTCGTAGTTGTACACGGACGCGGCGTTGTTCTTGACGTAGAGGCCGGCGCCGTTGCCGCCGGTGAACGTGTACCAGTTCGGCGCGCCGTAGTTCTCGGGCGTGTGGCTGTTACCGCCGCCGTCCCAGAACGAGGCGCCCGAGAAGTTGGAGTTGTAGTAGATGCAGGCACCGATGGTGCTGTTGCAGCTGGCCGCCTCCGCGGCGGGGGCCGCCACGAGACCGAGTCCGAGCCCTGCTGCGGTCAGCGCACCGGCGACGACCTTGTTGCGGATACCCATGGAGTTCTCCTTAGTGAGAAGCGACCTGCTCACGTCGCTCAGGACCGCACGAGATTCGATCACACGTTTGATTGACCGTCAACTGACTTGTCAGCCAAGCCAATTGGGTCTTCAGCCGCTGAAAGCCGCAGGTCGACGTGGGTGCGGTCGCATCGCCTCCGATGGTCGTCCAGGGCGGAGGACGTGGCTGGAAATGATCATATGGCCTTCCGGGAGTCGATCGGAACGCGCCAACGCGGCGCCTCGGCAACCAAGTTGACGCCGTGACAGGCCCATGATCAAATGCGCCGGGGTTTCGCTCCCTCACCTGTGGCGCTCGGCCTCGGGTGCTTTTTATTTGGAGCAGGGGGAAGTCAAGTGCGTTCAAAAATGCGTCACATGGGACGTGCCGGTGTCGTGTTCGGTGGTATCGGACTCGCGATGATCGCGGCCACCGGTGTCTCGAACGCCTACACGTACGACGGCAGTGACCCGTCCTCGACGGGCTGCGCCAGTGGTGCCACGACGGTGGAGTCCGCGACCGTCAGGAACAGCCAGGTCACGCTCGGGACCATCGAGCTGCGCTACAGCCTCGCCTGTCACACGGCCTGGGCCCGGCTGACGCTCAACCAGACCCAGGGTGCCTGTGGCAACGCCTCCGCCGGCTACGACTGCGCGCACGGTTCCGTGACCCGCAACAACGACGGCCGCACCTACAGCTGCACCATCCACCAGGGTGAGACGCAGTGCTACACGCCGATGGTCTACGACAAGGGCATGACGTCGTTCGCCCAGGCGGGCATCGACAATGTCCTGGGCTACGCCGACACCCGGACCGCCGCCTACTGACCAGGCGCTCCGCAGCCCACGTGCCGAGGGGGCCCACCGCTCACGCGGTGGGCCCCCTCGACGCGTCGTCGTCCGGCGGTGGTCAGCCGGCTACCACTGGTACGGCTTGTACACCGGCATGCACTGCCCCTTGTCGGCGCCGTTGATGGCGTCGGAGTTGCTCGGCAGGTCGCCGGCCTTCGGCTGGGACTTCTTCGGGTAGCTGGTACCCGTGCGCCAGTCGGCGCCCACGACGACGGTGACGCCGGACACGTCGGTGGACTTCGTCACCGAACTCATCGGCAGACCGAGGGCCTTGGCGACAGCCTGAGCATCGCCCTCGAGGTCCGCGCTGGGGTACCGCACCAGGGTCTCGCTCTCGGACAGCCCTGTGGCGCCGGTGTCGGCCGCCGCCCTCGCGTAGCCCTTCTGCGCGAGCACGCCGGCGATGTCCTTGGCGCGCAGGGGCACCGGGGCCGCGGCGGAGCTGCCGGTGGCGTTCTGCACGAGGACCCCCAGCTGACCGGCGGTCACCGAGGGTGTCCTGGCCGGCGCGGCCGACTTCTTCTTCGCGACAGGCTTGCCGTTCTTGTCGAAGGGAACGTCGTCGCGGAGCATCTGCCACATCTTCTCGGCGTTCGCGCCGTCGGGCACGGCGTGCGCCCCGGGGTCCTGGGGGTCCTCCACCCAGGGCATCGTCGTCATCGTGATGCGGTTCGTGGGCACGGACTTGAGCTGCATCGCGAGGTCGTACAGCTTCTTGACCGAACCGAGCTCCTGCGAGACCTGCAGCGACTTGGTGGCCGCCTCGGCCAGGTCCATGAGCCGGCCGCTGTCGGTGAAGGCGTTCTGCTCCTTCAGCTTGCGGAACATCGAGTTCAGGTACATGTGCTGGGCCCTGGCGCGCAGCGGGTCACTGCCCCAGGCGTGCCGCGTGCGCAGCCACTGGAGAGCCTGCTTGTGCTGGATGGTCCAGGTGCCGGCCTTCAGCTTCAGACCGGAGCCGCCGGGGGCGTCCGGCGTCGGCCGGTCCCAGACGTTCTCCTTCACGCAGACGTCGACGCCGCCGATGGCGTCCGCCATGTCGACCACGCCCGCGAAGTCGACCATCATCCAGTGGTCGATGTAGACCTTGGTGAGGTTCTCCCAGGTGGCCACCGTGCAGCCCGGGCCACCGCGCGCCAGTGACGCGTTGATGAGGGTGTTGACCGGCGCGTACTTCTTCCCCGTCTTGGGGTCCGTGCACCGGGGTATGTCGACCCGGGTGTCGCGCGGGATGCTGACGAAGGAGGCGCTCTTGCGGTCCGCGGACAGGTGGATGAGCATCTGTACGTCGGCGTGGGGCGGGGTGCCGCGGTTCTGGCGGGCGCCGCCGAGCTTCACGTCCTCGTCGCTGTTACGGCTGTCGGAGCCGATCAGCAGGATGTTCATCGGCGTCTGCCCGGCCGCGTTGGGCTCGGGCTTCTTCGCCTTCGAGTCGCCGCTGAGCAACTCGCCCTTGCGAATGTTGCCGTTGAGGTGCTGCAAGTAGAGGTATCCGGCGCCGGCCGTCCCGAGTATGACGACCGAGAGCACGGTCGCCGACCAGCGCAGCACGCGCCGTCTGCGCCGGCGCCGGTCGCCCTTCGAACCGCCGTTGCTCCGGCCGCCGCCGTGCTCTCCGGGCCCCTCCGGCGCGTTCGAGCCATGTCGGCTGCGTGGCACCGCCCCATGGCCAGAAGGAGCCATCCCCTGCACGTTGCTCCGCGTCAACTCCCCGCCCTCCCCACCCTGAATGTCCTGTCACGGGCCCGTCCCGTCCCCAGTTAGACGCACGACCGACCCGTTGGGTTACCTGTGAAGCGAACTTGGCTTCGCCTGGCGTGGAATTATCCGCGCGCGGAGCACCGCCCCGGCCGCCGGCCCTATGTGATCTTGAAAGCCCGGTCATTGTCCAGCAGGCGGGTAAGAACCCGCTGAGAAAGGCACCGTGCCCCCGACCGGCGGTGACCCGGTCGGAGGCACGGGAGTGGCTGTTCTTCCGGCTGATCAGCCGGCGCACTTCACCTCGTTCGCCGTGGTCCTGCCGTCGACCTTCGGAGCCTTCTTCGGCGCGGTCAGAGAGACGCCTGCGCCCTTGAAGTCCTTGCCCAGCGTCAACGTCATCGCCGGCAGACCCTGGGTGTTGGTCACGCTCTTGCCCGGCTTGAGGGCGGATCCGGAAAGGCCCATGAGGTGGGCCAGCTCCCGCGCCTGGGACGCCTGGTCGGGCGCGTACTCCAGGGTGGTCTTGGCGAGTTCGGCCGGCGCGTTGCCCGCGTTCTCCGACTTCGTCACACCCACGTCGTTCTGCAGCCACTGCAGGGTGTCCTGGGCGCTGCCGGCCTGGGCGCCACCGTTCATGACGCGCACCCGTACGTCGGACGCCGCCGACCGGCTGCCCTTCAGACGCGCGGCCTGAGCGTCCTTGGCCGCCTTCTCCTTCTTCTTCACGTCGGTGAAGGAGACGTCGTTCTCGATCGCGTCGAAGACCGGCGGGGCGGCGTTCGGGTTGACGATCACGGTCTTGTGGAAGCGGCCGTCGGCGGGGTTGTCGAGCACAGGCACCGTCACGAACGAGATGTTCTTGGGCGGCACCTTCTTCATCTCCAGCGCGACGTCCTTGAGCGTGCTCACCTTGCCGATGCCCTTGTCGACGGTGAGCGCCTTGGTGGCCGCCTCCGCCAGGTCGAGCAGCTTCGACGGGTTGGTGAGGGTGTCACCGGAGGTCATCTTGCGCATCAGCGAGGCCATGAACTGCTGCTGCACCTTGATGCGGTCCAGGTCACCGGCGTTGCCCCAGCTGTGCCGCGTGCGCACGAACGCCAGCGCCTGCTCGCCCTCGACCTTCGAGGGCCCGGCGGGCAGCTTGAGGTGCGAGTCCTTGTCGTTCACCGCGTGCGCGAGGCACACATTGACGCCGCCGACCGCGGTCGTCAGCGTTTTGACCGCGTTGAAGTCGACCATGACGAAGTGGTCGGGCGTGATGCCGGTGACCTCCTTCACCGTGCGCATCGTGCAGCCCGGGTCACGTCCCTCCTGGCCGAGGCTCTCGTTGAAGCGCACCTGGCGTGAGCCGGGGATGACCTTCTCGGAGCCGTCGGGCTGGATGGTCTGGCAGTCCGGGACGTCCACGACCAGGTCACGCGGGATGCTCAGCGCGGTCGCGTTCGTACGGTCCTTGGAGACGTGCAGCAGGATGTTGGTGTCGGCGTGCCCGATGCTGTTCGCGTCGCCGTAGCCGGCGTTGCCCTTGCCGGTGCGCTTGTCGGTGCCGATGATCAGGATGTTGAAGGCGTCGTCCTTGCTGAAGCCGTCCTTGGCCGCGCTGCCGACGTCCGTCGTCGTGACGTTTCCCTCGAGGTGCTTGAGGTACAGGTATCCGGCCGTGCCGACGGCGATCACCACGAGCGCCGTGCCACCGGCGGTCCAGGCCAGGATCTTCTTGGCCTTGCCCTTCTTCTTCACCGGCCGCCGGTTGCGCCGTCCCTGCGGCTGCTCCGGCTCGGTGCCCCGACGCCGGGCCGACCGTGGTGGGGGTACCTCACCGCCGCGCGTCCGGCCCGTCTCACGGGTTCCGTCGGTCGTCCGGTCCTCGCGACGGCGCGGCGCTGAGCCGCTGCCGCCTCGGGGATCGGGTCTACGGGGCCCGGGTACCGGCGACTGCGCTGCGGAAGTGCTCAGTCGCAGTTCGTATTCGCCGGTGTTCGGATTGAGTACCCACTGGTCTGCGGGGTCGATGTTCTCCGCCCGCCCACGGCTCTGCGCGTCCACGGTTGTCCGAATCCTCCGTCGGGGCCACGCGGCGCCTTCCCCCAAGGCGCTCGGGTCTCGGTGAACCAGTGCGCGACCCCAGGACGGACCTCGTGGCCGGGTGCACCGGATCGCTCACACTATCGGCCCAGTTCAGCGGGAAGCGACGCCGATGACAAATTGCACATCCCTACAACTGGGCAATCCATGCCATTTTCCTGAACACAAGTTCGCTGTTTTGGCCAGCGCATTACTCGCAGGCGTGCTCGGCGGCGGTGTTCCCGCGGAAGGTGGGGGTGGGGGAGGGGCTCCGCGCGGGCTCCCCCGGGCCTTCCCCTGCGCCTTCCCGTGCGGCGGTGCCCGAGGGGCTGCCCGAGGGTCCGTCGCCGGGGCCGGGCGGTGCGGTGTCCCGGGCCACCACCACCGGCTGGTCCGACCGCAGTCGCGCGAACAGCCGCTCGGCCTCGGGCTCCACGAGCTGGTCGCGGTTGGAGTCGTAGACGTACGACTCACGCGGCACCGTCAGGAACTGCACATGTTCCGTGGGGATGTCACGCAGCCCGCGGACCAACTGGTACAAGCCACGCAGACTCGCCAGTTCCGGATCGGTGGTGAGCGAGGAGGTCGCCGCGTCCAGCACCGGGTAGAGCTTCACCGGGTTCAGCAGCACGTCGTTGCTCTGCACCTTGTTGACCAGTGCGCCGAGGAACCGCTGCTGCCGCTCCATCCGTTCGGTGTCACTGCCGTCGCCGAGCGACTTGCGGGCCCGTACGAACCCGAGGGCCTGCTCCCCGTCGAGGGTCACCGGGCCCGCCGGCAGCTTGAGCTGGGCGGCCTTGTCGTCGATGGGCTCCTTCAGGCACACCCGCACGCCGTCGACCGCGTCGACCATGTCCTTGAACCCGCTGAAGTCGACCACCATGTGATGGTCGACCCGAATGCCGGTCAGCTTCTCGACGGTCCGGATGGTGCAGGACGAACCGCCCAGTTGGAAGGCGTGGTTGAACATCGCGAACACCGGCTCGCCACGGCTGCCGTCCTGCCGCCGGCAGGAGGGGATGTCCACCATCAGGTCCCGGGGCAGCGAGACGGCGGTGGCGCTGCGCCGGTCGGCGGCCAGATGCAGCAGGATCGTGGTGTCCGACCGTTCGCTGCCCAGGTCCCGCCCGTACTCCCGGTTGCCGTCCCCGGCCCGGGTGTCCGACCCGATCAGCAGGATGTTCTGCGCGCCCCGCACCAGCGCGGTGGGCCGTTCCCGTTCGTAGCGCGCGAGTTCGGCGGCGGCCGCCTCGTCCGGGGTGATGTTGGCGCTCAGCTTCGCGTACAGCGCCCAGCCCGTCCCGGCGGCCGCCGCCACGAACACGGCCACGCCCAGCGCGGTCCCGTGCGTCCAGCGCCGCCGGCGGCGGCGCGCCAGCCCCTCGCCGGTCGCCGACGAGCCGTGACCGGGGCCGGGATCCGGACCGGGGGGCCGGCGAACGGTGTCGGACACGGTGCGGACCCCCCTCATGGCGTACGAGCGTCACGTCCTGCTCCTACGACCATGGCGGGGGCGGTGGGGGACGGCCCCCTCAGCTACTCCGAGTGGGGGACCCCCGCCACCTCAGTGCCGCGCGGCGGTCACCCGCTCGTCCTCGATCCGCTTGGCGAGGGCCTCGCCGTCCGTCCGCTCCAGATTCCGGCACAGCACCACGGACCCGCCGACGGCCAGCGGCGCGTACAGCCCCGCGCTCAGCCCCTCCCAGGTGTCGTACGACAGCCCCGACAGCAGCCGCGATCCGGGACCGGTCAGATCCAGCGAGGGCGCGTCGGCCAGGGCTCGCTCGACGACCTCGGCCGCGCTCAGCTCGGCGCCCGCGACGATCAGCGCCGGCTCCTCGGGGTCCACCGGTGCGAACGGGGCGAACCGGTCGCCCTGGCCCGGCACCTCCACGGCGTAGTCGGCGAAGCCGGCCGGCGGCTGCGGGAAGCGGCCACCCAGCGGCCGCAGCGCGAGGGCGACCCGCTCTCCGCGGCAGGCCCGTGCCGCCTCCAGCGAGTCCGGGCCGCTGACGACGACGTCGGCGGCGGCCGGGTCACCGCCCACGTCCGCCACCGCGCCCACCGACGCGCAGGCGAGCAGCCACACGGCCGTCTGCCAGTGCGCGGGCAGCAGCAGCGCGACCCGGTCGCCGGGACCGGCGGACAGGTCGCCCTGCAGCAGGTTCGCGGTCTTGGCCACCCAGTTGGCGAAGGTGGCGACGGACAGTTCCACGCGTTCGCCCGTGGCATCGTCGTAGAAGGTCACCAGGGGACGGCCGGGGTCCGCGGCGAGCGCGGAACGCAGCAGGTCGGCAGGGGTGCGATCGGTGGCGTTCACGCGCGCAAGATTACGCCGGGCCGAAAAGGCGCACCGGGCGACGGCGCCACCGGTCCGGCGCAGCGGCCCCCGACGTCCCGTCGCACACGGACCCCGGCTTCGGGCCCCCTCGGTCATCCGCAGTACCCGCCGCTACCACGTCAAGAGCACGAGCCGGCGGGACATCGGCTACGCCTTCCTCGTCGACAAGTGCGGAACCGTCTACGAGGGCGGGGCCGGGGCGCGGCGAAGGCGGTCCTCGGTGCCCGCCCCCGCGGGTTCGACTCCAGCGGCACGGGCATCGCGGTGATCGGCGGTTACGCCTCGGCCAGGCCGTCCGGCGCCGCCGTCGCGGCCGTCGCCCCGCTCACCGCGCGGCGGCTCGGACTCTCCGGCGCCGACCCCGAGGCAGGACATACCCGACGTCGGGCGGTGGCAATGTGTGTACCCGAAGGGGAAGAACGTACGACTGGACGTGATCTCCGGCCATGGGGACGGATACGCCACCGAGTGTCCGGGCGAGCGGCTCCACGCCGGCACGTTCACCGCCGTCGGGGGCGGGTGGGGGAGGCC
>NZ_JAJSZC010000207.1:0-13857 GCF_036815105.1 Streptomyces sp. IBSBF 3136 | reverse complement strand
CTTCAGTAGCGGGGACAGGATTTGAACCTGCGACCTCTGGGTTATGAGCCCAGCGAGCTACCGAGCTGCTCCACCCCGCGTCGGTGAACACGACATTACGTGAGGGAGGTACGGGGAGGCAAATCCATTCGGCGGCGCGTGTCCCAGGTCACGCGCCGCTACGCCGACAGCTCCTCCCGCAGGGCGTCCCGCAGCCGCCCCGCGCGCTCGGCGACCTCGGCGGGGCCCAGCTCCACCGCCCGGGCGGCCCACTTCTGCCCCTCGGCCAGCTCGCCCCGACGCGCGTAGACGAGGGCCAGCCGCAGAGCCGCCCGCCCGTGCCCCGCGTCGGCGGCCCGCGCCCACCACACGGCCGCCTCCGGCTCGCTGCCCTCGCGGGCCAGCAGCAGCCCCAGGTTGAACGCCCCGTTCCGGGAGCCGGCCTCGGCCGCCGTCTTGTACCAGCGGGCCGCCTCGACCACGTCGCCCCGGGCCGCGGCCAGCATGCCGACCCGCACCTGGGCCCGGCGGTGTCCCTGGGTGGCCGCCCGCTCGTACCACTCCTCGCACTCGGTCTTCTCGTGCACGGTCTCGCCCAGCTCGTGCGCGGGCTCCGGCGGCCGCCGCGCGTCCAGCACGGTGGCAAGACGGTACGCCGCCTCGGCGCTGCCGCCGCCGGCCGCGCACCGCAGGTGCCGTTCGGCCTGCTGTTCGTCGCCCTCGCGCAGCCGGGCGATCCCGACCTGCAGCGCGGCCTCGGTGTGCCCGGCCGCGGCCGCCCGCTCGTACCACCGCAGGGCGACCACGTGCTCGCCCCGCCCGGCGTGCAGGATCCCGAGATTGAACGCGGCGTCCACGCTTCCGGCCTCGGCCGCCTTGGAGAACCACGGTTCGGCCCCCGCGGTGTCGCCGCCCTGGAGCAGCAGGATGGCGAGCGCGTTGGCCGCCTCCCGGTGACCGGCGTAGGCGGCCCGCCGGTACCACTGCTCGGCCTGAGCGGTCCGTCCCTGCTCGGCACAGAGCAGCCCGAGGTTGTACGCCCCGTTGTCGTCGCCGGCGTCCAGCGCGGCCCGGTACCAGCGCTCGGCGGTCTGCGTCTCGCCGCGTTCGGCGTGCAGCGCGCCCAGCGCGTTGGCCGCGTTGCCGTCGCCGTCCTGGGCGGCCCTGAGCCACCACACGGCCGCGCTCTCGGTGTCCCCGGCGTCGCGCAGCAGGAAGCCGAGCGCGCAGGCGGCCTGCGGCTCGCCGTCCTTGGCGGAGGTCAGGTACCAGCGGCCGGCCTCCTTCAGCTCCCCGCGCTTCTCCAGGATCGCGCCGAGGTGCAGCGCGGCCCGCCGGTGGCCGCGCGCGGCGGCCTGCCGGTACCACTGCTCGACCTCCTCGACAGCGTTGTCACCCGCGGCCTCGTCCTCGTGGGCGGCCCTGCGGTCGAGTGCCCGCGCCATCCGGTAGGCGGCCTCGCGGTGTCCGCGTTCGGCGGCGGCCCGCATCCAGTGCCCTGCGCCGGCGTCGCCGCGGTGCTCCAGCAGGTCGGCGAGCGCGTAGGCGCCCAGCGCGTGGCCCTGCTCGGCGGACTGGCGCAGCCAGTACTCGGCGGCGGGCTCGTCACCGCGTTCGCGGTGGTGCCGGCCGAGCGCATGCGCGGCGGCGGCGGAGCCGGCGACGGCGGCGATCCGCCACCAGCCCGCGGCCTCGTCGGCGTAGCCACGCTGGTGCAGGAGGACGCCGAGGTTGTTGGCGGCGGCCCGGTCCCCGGCCGCGGTGGCGGCACGCAGCAGGGGCTCGGCCCCGTCGAGGTCGCCGCGGCGCAGCAGCATGGCGCCGAGGACGCTCATCGCCTCGTTCTCCCCGGTCTCCGCGGCGAGTCGCAGGCGGACCTCCTCGGCGTCCTCCCCCATGTCGTTCGTCTCGCCCCGGGTCGGCTCCTCACCCGGGGGCTGCACAAATCGCCCTGTCTCGAACAGAGTTGCCTTGTCCCCCATAACGTCCATCGTCGCACCACCTGCAACCTGGGTACACCCGGTATACCGCAGCCTGTGAGGTCACTTCAGCGTTTTGTCGACATGCCCACAGAGAGACAAGTCAAACACAGATCGCCCAACTCCCCACCGCGGCGCGGCGGTCCTCCCCCTCTGCACATGAGTTCGCACATCACGAAGGCCCGGATCCCTGTAAGGATCCGGGCCTTCGTTTTCAGTAGCGGGGACAGGATTTGAACCTGCGACCTCTGGGTTATGAGCCCAGCGAGCTACCGAGCTGCTCCACCCCGCGCCGTTGTGAATCAACCGTACCACGGCGCGGGACGGTGTTGATCAGCCCTTGTGGCTCCCGTTCGTCCTGTCGGCCTTGGTCTGCGCGTCCTCGGCCCGCTTCAGCGCGGCCTCCAGGTCCTTCTGCGCCTTGGCCCAGGCGTCCCAGTCGGGGCCCTGCGGCTGTTTCAGGGCTTCCTTGCCGGCGTCGATGGCCTTCTGGGCGTCCTGCAGCGCTTCGCGGACGGTGGGGTTGGCGGTGTCCGGCGGGTTGGTGGTGCCGGTGTCCGGCGGTGTCGAACTCTTCACCCCGAACACCTCGTCGAGCGCCTCGGGCAGGGTGTCCTTGAAGGCGGTCCTGCCCTCGTAGGTGACCAGGACCTTGCGCATCAACGGGTACTTGAGGGAGCCGCCGCGGACGTACACGGGCTCCGCGTACAGCAGTCCCCCGTCGAGGGGCACGGTCAGCAGATTGCCGTACTCGACCTTCGAGTGCCCGCGGCTGAGCAGGCTGATGGTCTCGGCGATGTCCGATTCGGAGTTGAACTGGCTCTGCACCTGCTTGGGTCCGTCGACCGTCGTGCTGGTCGGCAGCTTCAGGATTCTGATCTTGCCGTAGTCGGCGGTGCGCGGATCGGAGTCGACGGCCATGAACGCGCTGAGGTTGTCCCGCCCGTTGGGCGTGAACGTCGTCGTCAGCGAGAACGCCTGGGCGCTCTGGTCCGGCATCTTCATGCTCAGGTAGTACGGCGGCACCGCGCTGCCCGAGTCGTTGGTGGGGTCGTCCGGCACCTCCCACACCTCACTGCCGCTGAGGAAGGTCTGCGCGTCGGTGACGTGGTACCGGGTGAGCAGTTCGCGCTGGACCTTGAACAGGTCCTGCGGGTAGCGCAGGTGGGCCATCAGGTCGCCGGAGATGTCCGCGCGGGGCTTCACCGTGCCGGGGAAGGCCTTCATCCAGGTCTTCAGCACCGGGTCCTTGGTGTCCCACTGGTAGAGCTTGACCTCGCCGGTGTACGCGTCGACGGTCGCCTTGACCGAGTTGCGGATGTAGTTGACCTGGTTCTGCTGGGCCACCACCGCACGGGAGTTGTTGGTGGCGGTCAGCGAGTCGGCCGTCGTGTCACCGAGGGTGGTGCGGGAGGCGTACGGGTATCCGTTGCTGGTCGTGTACGCGTCGACGATCCACTGGATGCGGTGGTCGACGACCGCCGGGTAGGCGTCGCCGTCGATGGTCAGCCAGGGGGCGACCGCCTCGACCCGGTCCTTGGGCGTGCGGTTGTACAGGACCCGCGAACCCTTGCCGATGGCGCCCGAGTAGAGGATCTGCGGCTCGTTGAACGCCACCGCGTACGCGGCCCGGTTGACGGGGTTGTCGAGGTTGACACCGCTCTTGCCGGTGTAGCTGGTGGTCTTCTCGCCCTCGTCGTCGGAGTAGTCGACCTCCTTCTGGGGGCCGCCGACGATCGAGTACGTGGTGGTCTTCTCGCCGTAGTAGATCTGCTGCTTGTAGGAGCCGAGGTCGCCGGTGGACGGCAGGTTCTTCTCGGTGAAGACCGGCCGGCCCTCGGCGTCGGCCTCGGTGCCCTTGGCGGCGACCACGCCGTAGCCGTGGGTGTAGCGGAAGTGGTCGTTGATCCAGTTGTTCTTCGGGACGCCGTCCAGGTTCAGCTCGCGCAGACCGATGACGGTGTCCTGGTCCTTGCCGTTCTTCGGGTACCGGTCGACGTCGAGGTTGGTCGGGAACCCGTAGTAGTTCCGGATCTGCTGGAGCTGCTGGAACGTCGGCGAGACGATGTTCGGGTCGAGGATGCGCAGGCTGGCGGTGTCGTCGACCTGGTCGCGCAGCACGGTCTTGTCCGGCGTGGTGGACTTGCCCGAGTACTCGCTGACCTTGGTGTCGTCGATGCCGTACGCGTCCCGCGTCGCCTTGAGGTTCTTCTGGACGTACGGGGCTTCCTTGGCCTGCTCGTTCGGCTGCACCTGGAACTTCTGCACGATGGCCGGGTACAGGCCGCCGATCAGGATCGCCGAGAGGACCATCAGTCCGAAGCCGATGACCGGCAGCTGCCAGGTGCGCCGCCACAGGGTGGCGAAGAACAGCAGCGCGCAGATGACGGCGATGCAGAACAGGATGGTCTTGGCGGGCAGATAGGCGTTGGCGTCGACGTAGCGCAGGCCGGTCCAGTTGTCGGTGGCCTTGAAGTCGCTGGACTTGACGGCGAGTCCGTACCGGTCGAGCCAGTAGGCGACCGCCTTCAGCGCGACGAAGACACCGAGGAGCACGGACAGGTGCCCGGTCGCGGCGGCCGTGGCGCGCGCGCCGGGGCTGGTGACGCGCAGCCCCCCGTACAGGTAGTGGGTGAGCGCCGCGGCGATCAGGCAGAGGATCGCGGCGGCGAAGCCGAAGCCCAGCAGGAACCGGTACCAGGGCAGGTCGAACGCGTAGAAGGCGACGTCGAGGTGGAACTGCGGGTCCTTCTGGTGGAAGGGCACGCCGTTGACCCACAGCAGCCAGGTGCGCCACTGGCCGGCCGCCGAGGCGCCCGCGATCAGCCCGACGAGGGCGGTGACGGCGAGCAGCAGCCACGTCTTGTAGGGCGCGATGCCCATCCGGTAGCGGTCCAGGCTCTGCTGTTCCAGGGACATGGCGCTCAGCGGGGGCCGCAGCCGGTGCGCGAGCCAGATGTTGAAGCCCACCGCGACGGCCATCAGCAGGCCGAAGACGAAGAACAGCCCGATCTTCGTCCACAGCGTGGTGGTGAACACCGACGAGTAGTGCACCGACCGGTACCAGAGCCAGTCCGTCCAGAAGCCCGCGAACATGGTGAACGCCATGCCGAGGACGGCGAGGACGCCCAGTGTCATGAGCAGGGTCCGGGCCCGCCGGGACGGGCGTCCCGCTCTGATCCGCGGCCCCGTCGGGCCTCCGCCGCGGTCCGGCATCTGGAAAGCCAAGGTGCGCACCTCGAAGTTCGCTGTCGATACGTCAGGCCCCCGTGTTCGCGGGCCCCCGTGTGGCCCGGTGATCGCGGGCCCACACCTATGCAACTTACTCACGGTTTAGCCGGTTCCCGATTCCGGCCGGGAACGAGGCAGGATTGTGACCATGTCCAACACTCCCATGGCAGCGAACCCGCTCACCCGGGCCGTACTCGAGATCGACGAGTACGCCTCCGGCCTCGGCTGGGACCAGCCCGCTCGCCTCTTCGCCCTCGTAGACACCGCACGGCTGCGGTCCCAGGAACCCGCCCTCGCGGCCCAGCTCGGCCTGGCGGACGAGCCCGAGACCACCGGTCTCACCCCGATCGAGCAGGACGAGGTTCCAACGGACAAGCCGCTCGACGAGTTCCTCGGCACCATCGCCTGGCCGGACGCGGTGGTCGGGTGCGCGCTCACGGTGGAGCGCCTGATGCTGCCCCCGTCGGCCGAGGCGCAGGTCCCGCAGGGGCTGAGCGAGGCCAAGCTGGCCAAGTGGGTGGCCGAGCACCCCGAGCGCCAGGAGGTCCGCATGACGGTCGCGGTGCTGCGCGACGGCACCCGCGACTCGGCGCTGCGCCTGCGCGAGAAGGATTCCTCGACGGAGGTCCTCACGGGCCCCGACCTGGTGCCGGGTCTGGCCCAGGCGCTGTCCGTCACGTTCGAGGACTGATCCGCTCCACCCGTACGGCACTGGGGGGGCCCCTGTCACAGGGGCGCCCCCAGCCGCGTACCGGGACCGACGGGTCAGCTGCCGGTGGTGCACTTCGGCAGCGCGGCGGTGTCGCCGTCGCGGATGTCCTTCAGGGCGCCGAGGGCGTCCGCGATGGTCTTGACCTTGACCAGGGTGAGCCCGCTCGGGGTGTCCTTGGCGGCGGCCGCGCAGTTGTCGGCGGGGGTCAGGAAGTACTGGGCTCCCTTGTCGCGCGCGCCGACGGTCTTCATCTCGATGCCGCCGATCGGCCCGACGTTGCCGCCGTCGTCGATGGTGCCGGTGCCGGCGACGAACTTGCCGCCGGTGAGGCTGCCGGGGGTGAGCTTGTCGTAGATGCCGAGCGCGAACATCAGGCCGGCGCTGGGGCCGCCGACGTCGGCGAGCTTGACGTCGATGGTGAACGGGAAGGTGTGGTCGGTCCCGGCGGAGATCCCGACGATGGCCCGCTTGGCGCCGCTGTCGTCGGAGGTCGTCGTGGTGATGGTGACGTCCTGGGTGCCGGTCGCCGTCCGGTGCGCCTTCTCGGCGGCGGCCTGGTCCTTGACCGGGACGACGGTGAAGACGACCTTCTGCCCGGGCTTGTGCCGGGTGACGAGCTTGGCGACGTCGGACGGCTGCTTGACCGCCGTGCCGTCGACGGCCTTGATCACGTCACCCGCGTGCAGCCTGCCCTCGGACGGCGAGCCCTTGACGACGGTGGAGACGATCACCCAGGACTTCACCGGGACGCCCAGTTCCTTCAGCGCGGCGACCTTGGCGCTCTCCTGGGACTGGCTGAACTCCTCGGCGTTCTCCTGGCTGGACTGCTCCTCCGTCTTGCCGTCCGGGTAGAGCGTGTCATGCGGGACGATCTTGCTGTCGTGCGCCAGCCAGCCGTAGACGGCCTCCACCAGGTTCATCCGGAAGTCGGCGCTGGTGACCCGGACGGTCGTCATGTTCAGATGGCCGTCGGTCGGGTACGTCTTGTGCCCGGCGATCTGCAGCACCGGCTCGCCCTCGTGATCCCCGAGCGTGTTCACGGTCGGCCCCGGGGACATCTCCGAGTACGGCACGGGGATGAGCACTCCCGCGCACAGGAGCGCGATCAGCATCAGGGTGGAGGCGAGCATCGTCGCGGTGCGGCGTGGCATGCCACGACAGTACGGGACGGCCCTGTCAGCGCACCGTCAGGGCACCCCTGTCAGGCGCCGCGCGCACCCGTGTGGGACTTCTCCATCGCCTCGCGGAACCGCGCGTACCCGTCCAGTTCGGGACCGTCGCTGCGTGCCTTGCGCGTGCGGTTGGCCCAACTGCCCCACAGCCCGGCACAGACCGCAGCGACAAACGGAATCAGCAACCAGACGAGTGCCGCCATGCCGACCTCCCTACCCCATGAGCGTCCGCAACTGAGTGATCAGCAGATTAACCACCCGCACTGACAACGCTCACGTGAGGGGTGCGGTTACGCAACCGCAGTACCCGGAGGGCCCAACGTGGACCGAGGCGCGGCCGGGACCGGCGGCCGCGGCGGGGGTCAGCAGGCGCCGACCCACTCCTCGGTGCCGTCGGAGAACGTCTGGTGCTTCCAGATGGGCACCTCGTGCTTGACGTCGTCGATCAGCCGGCGGCACGCCTCGAAGGCCTCCGCGCGGTGCGGGCAGGAGACGGCCACGACGACGGCGAGGTCCCCGACCCGCAGGTCTCCCACCCGGTGGACCGCGGCCAGGGCCCGCACCGGGTACTCGGCGACGACCTTCTCGGCGACCCGCCGCATCTCGTCCTCGGCGCTGGGGTGGCAGGAGTACCCGAGCGCGTCGACGTCGGCTCCGCCGTCGTGGTTGCGGACGGTGCCCACGAACAGCGCGATGCCGCCGGCGGCGTCGTCCCCGACGGCCCGGTACACCTCGTCCACGGACAGCGCGGTCTCCCGGACGGCGATCAGCTTGACGGGGTCCTGGGCGACCTGCTCACCGGGGTGATCGTGCGTGGATGCCATGCCCCCATCGTGCCGCATCCCGGTGACACGCCGGAATACGACTTTCACCAGGCACGCGCGCGGTGCCGTTTGGAGCCTCCTACAGGGGCGGCGGAAGGGACCGGCCCGGACCGCGGGGCCGGCCCTCGGGCACGGACCGCCCGGCTCAGCGCCGGCGGGCCTTGCGGGCCCGCCGGACCACGGCGGCCGCGCCCAGCAGGGCCACCGTGGCGCCCGCGGCACCGGCGGCCGTCGCGTCCTTGCGGCCCAGTCGGCGCCCGGCGACCGTGTGCCGCCCGGCGACCTCCTCCAGCAGCTCCGCCAGGACCTCCTCGTTGGTCCACCGCGGCCGCCACCCGGCGTCGTGCAGCCGGCTCCCGCTGACCACCCACGGGTACATCGTGTAGGCGAGGTCCCCGGCCGGGGAGGGGGTGAGGCCGATGCGGTGCAGGCGGGCGGCGGCGCCGAGCGCGACTGCGGACGGCAGCTCCATCCGCCGGATCCCGCTCAGCTCCTCGACCTCCTCCTGCTCCAGCCATCCGTCGCAGCCGACGGCCAGCTCTCCTTCGACCTTCTCCACGACGGCGTACTCCAGGGCCCCGCACAGGTCCTCGACGTGGCAGAACTGCCAGGCCGGCCGCGATCCGGCCACCACGAGCAGCCGGGGCGACTCGAAGTACCGGGTGAGCGCGGTGTCCGTGCCTCCCACGAGCACCGCGGGCCGCACCACGGTGACGTTGAGCCCCGGGTGCGCGCGCGGGGCCCGGCGGGCCAGCCGCTCGATCTCCAGCAGGTCCCCGACCCCGGTGGCCTCGGCCGTGGCCCGCAGCTCCGCGTCCTCCGACAGCGGCAGCTCGTTGTCCGGCAGCGCCCCGTAGACCATCGCGGACGTGCACAGCACCACCCGGTGCACACCGGCGGCCGCGGCGGCGGTCAGCACGGTCTGCGTCCCGCGCACGTTGTAGGCGGTGCGCGCGGCCGTGTCGCTGCCGAGGTCCAGGTCGAGCGCCAGGTGCACCACCACGTCCGCGCCACGCAGCTTGTCCGCGATCGCGGGGTCGCGCACGTCGAGGATGTGCCACTGGGCGGCCTCGCACTCCCCGCGCCGCTCGTCGATGGCGATGACCTGCTTGATCTCCTCGGAGGCCGCGAGCCGCTCGGTGAGCAGCGCGCCCACTCCGCGGGCGGCGCCGGTGACGGCGACGACGGGTCCGCGCACGCGGGGAGTGGTTGACGGGTTTCGCGCTGCGCGAACCTGCGGATCTGGGGAACTCACCGGGCGTCTCCAGCGGTTGTCTTCAGTACGGGCGCCGAGTGACGCGCACGTACCAGGTGCATCCATCCTGCCGCAGGCCTTCACAGGACGAAGCACCGAGGCCCGATCGGGTCCGGGTGTCTACGCTGGGTGGTGTTGTCGGGCAGCCGCGCCGCCGGAGAGACACCGGTGGCCTTACCAGCCGAGGAACCCCGTGAGTGACACCCCATTCGGATTCGGCCTTCCGCCGGAGGAGCCGGAAGACGGCGACGAGGGCAAGAAGAAGGACCAGGAGAGCGGTGGTGGGCAGGGACCGGCCAACCCGTTCGGTTTCGGGCAGTCCGGAGCCGGAGGCTTTGGCGGCCCCGGCGCCGACAATCCGCTCGCAGCGATGTTCGGTTCCCTGAACCCCACCGACCTGGGTGCCGCGTTCCAGCAGCTGGGCCAGATGCTCTCCTACGAGGGCGGCCCGGTGAACTGGGACATGGCCAAGCAGATCGCCCGCCAGACCGTCGCCCAGGGCACGCCGGACGGCGTGAAGGACGCGAGCGTCGGCGCCTCCGAGCGCTCCGCCGTCCAGGAGGCCGTCCGCCTGGCCGACCTGTGGCTGGACGACGTGACGTCCCTGCCGTCGGGCGCCGGCACGGCCGTGGCCTGGTCCCGCGCGGAGTGGGTCGAGGCGACCCTGCCCGCCTGGCAGGAACTGGTCGACCCGGTCGCCGAGCGGGTAGGCGCGGCCATGGGCGACGTCCTGCCGGAGGAGATGCAGGCCATGGCGGGCCCGCTGATCGGCATGATGCGCTCCATGGGCGGCGCCATGTTCGGCACCCAGATCGGGCAGGCCGTGGGCGTGCTCGCGGGCGAGGTCGTCGGCTCCACCGACATCGGCCTGCCGCTGGGACCGTCCGGGAAGGCCGCGCTGCTGCCGGCCAACGTGGAGGCGTTCGGCAAGGACCTCAGCGTCGCCCAGGACGAGGTGCGGCTCTACCTGGCGCTGCGCGAGGCAGCCCACCAGCGTCTCTTCACGCACGTGCCGTGGCTGCGCTCGCACCTGTTCGGCGCGGTCGACGGGTACGCGCGCGGCATCAAGGTCGACACGGCCAAGCTGGAGGACGTGGTCGGCCAGTTCGACCCGCAGAACCCGGAGCAGCTGCAGGACGCCCTCCAGCAGGGCATGTTCCAGCCGGAGGACACGCCCGAGCAGAAGGCGGCCCTGGCCCGTCTGGAGACGGCTCTGGCGCTCGTCGAGGGCTGGGTGGACGCGGTGGTCCACGCGGCCGCGAAACCGCGTCTGTCGTCCGCCGACGCTCTGCGCGAGACGCTGCGCAGGCGCCGCGCCACCGGCGGCCCGGCGGAGCAGACGTTCGCCACGCTGATCGGCCTGGAGCTGCGCCCGCGCCGGCTGCGTGACGCCTCCCGGCTGTGGGCCTCGCTCACGGACGCGCGCGGCGTCGACGGCCGCGACGACCTGTGGCACCACCCGGACATGCTGCCGACGGCCACCGACCTCGACGACCCGGACGGCTTCGTGCACCGCGAGCAGCCGGACTTCTCCGAGCTCGACAAGATGCTCGGCGAGGCGGCCGGCAAGCCCGACCTGAGGAAGCAGGACGACGGCGAGGCCGAGGGCGACGGCGGGGCGAAGGGCGACGGCACCGAGTGAGCCTCCATGACGACGCGGTCCTCGCCCTCAAGGGGTACGGGGACCAGGAGGAGCTGCGCCAGGTCTACCTGGACCACCTCGACGCGCATCCGGACGGCATGTGGAAGGCGTGCGGCGACGGCCACATCACGGCGAGCGCGCTCGTGATCGACGCCGAGCGCGGCCGGGTGCTGCTCACCCTGCACCGCAAGCTGCGGATGTGGCTGCAGATGGGCGGCCACTGCGAGCCGTCCGACGCCACGCTCGCGGACGCGGCGCTGCGCGAGGCGACCGAGGAGTCCGGCGTCGCCGGGCTGAACCTGCTGCCCGGCGGCCCGGTCCGCCTCGACCGGCACCACACGCCGTGCGCCTGGCACCTCGACGTCCAGTACGCGGCGCTCGCCCCGGCCGGCGCCGTGGAGGCGATCAGCGACGAGTCGCTGGACCTGCGCTGGTTCGCCTACGACGAGGTGGCCGACGTGGCCGACGCCTCCGTCGTGCGCCTGGTGGAGGCCACCCGCGCCAGGCTCTGACCGGCGGCCGGGCGCCGTGAGGCGCCCGGCGATGCGGGGCGGCCGCCACGGCGGCCGCCCCGCACGTCGCTCCGGCGGCCGGTCAGCTCCAGACGTTGCCCTGGTTCTGGCCCCGCGCCCCGTGCTGGCCCATGCCGAACTGCGCGGCGACGCCCTGGCCGATCGCGGCGTTCTGCGGCGGCAGCAGCTCACTGGGCTGCACCAGCGCGAACCCGGAGCCCATGAAGCTCAGCTCCCAGCCCTCACCGGTGTTGCCCCGCCGCCGCCACACGCCCGAGGAGTGGGTCTGGGCCTGCATCTGCACCCGCAGCCCGGTGGACCAGGCGACGATCGCGTCCGCGTCGCAGTTGACGTACTTGTCGGGCGTGACCTGCATCAGCAGCGGGGCGCCCGAGGTCATCAGGGCCACCTTGCCTCGGCCGGTGATGTTGAGCTGGTACTTCCCGGACCCGGAGATGCCGTAGAGGCTGTCGACGGCGATGACCTCGTGGTGCAGCGAGGAGTCCATGGCGAGGACGTAGCTGCTGTCCACCGTCAGGCCGTCCTGTTCGACGTCCATGACGTGCACGTACTGGGCGAGGTTGGCGAGGAAGACCGTGCCCTGCCCGTGGCAGCGCATCAGGTCCAGGCCCTCTCCGGTGAGCGCACGCGCGCGTGCCTGGCCGTTGCTGCGGTACTCGGCGTCGAACTCGACGAGTCCCTGGTAGGCGACCATGGTGCCCTTGCGGGCGAGGATGTCGTCGTGCCCCTCCAGGGTGACCCGGAGCATCTGCTTGTTCTGCAGGCTCCAGCGCTCCTGGGTCTGCGCGTCGTTGTGGGCGAAAAGCGGGCTCTGCATGGTGTTCTGACTCCCCCTCAGCCCCGGAACCGAAGGCGGTCGGTGCTGTCCTCGCTGGGCTGGACGACGACGATGCCCTGGCCGGAGAAGGCCATCTGGTAGGCCTCACCGCTGCCCCGGCCGATCAACGACTGCGCCTTGAAACTGCGCTTGCCCTTCACCCTCAGGTTCGGGGACCAGGCGACGAGCGCGTCGGGGTCGACGTAGGTCTCGTCCTCGCCGCCGCCGCAGTCGACGACGATCGGCTTGCCCCGGGAGGTCAGCGCGACCCAGCCCTGCCCGGAGATCTTCGTGTTCCACAGGCCCTGCCCGGCGAACTTGGCGAGCCCCTTGACGCGTTCCACCCCCCAGGTGAGGTGGGCGTCGAAGGCGAGCAGGTTGGTGGCGTTCACGGAGATGCCGTCGCCGTTCAGGTTGATCACGACGACGTCGGCGCCGTAGTCGGCGAGGTAGAGCAGTCCGTCGCCGCTGCACTTCATCAGCGGGGCGCCCTCGCCGGTGATCCAGTCGCGGGCGATCTGGCGGACGGCGGGCGGGTTGGGCTCGTACTGGATGAAGCCTTCGTAGGCGACCATCGAGCCCACGCGCGCGAGGAGGTCGTTCCCGGTCTGCATGGCGACCTTCAGCATGTGGTTGCCGTGGTTGTCCATGCGGGCCGTGACGGGTGCGGGGGCGTAGCCCGCGAGTGGCTGGTTCATGACGGGCTCCCCTAGACCTCGTACGGCTGGACGACGATGAAGTTGCCGGGCGCGCCCCGGAACTGGAGGTTGACGCTCTCCCCGGTGTCGCCCGGGTAGGCGTTGCGGCGCATCCGCACCTGGCTGGAGACGATCACCTGGGAGGCGGCCGACCAGGCGACCACGGCGTTGCAGTCGGCGAAGGTCGTGGGGGTCACCGGCAGCACGACGGGCGTGCCGTGCGTCTTGACGACGATGGTGCCGGTGCCCTGGAACTGCATGGTGAACAGCGCGCCGCCGGGGATGCCGTGGCCCTCGATGCGACGGACCTCGTACTGCAGGCTCTCGTCGAAGGCGAGGACGTTCTCGGCGGAGACGCAGATCGCGTCGCCCTGAAGTTCGACGGGGTGGACGTGGGTGGAGTTCTCGGCGAGGAACACCTGGCCCTGGCCGGTGCAGCGCATCAGCTGCATCTCCTGGCCGGTGGCGTTGCCGACGAGGCGACCGGCGAAACCGGCGCCCTTGTAGCTGAAGTCGACCTTGCCCTGGTAGAGCACCATGCTGCCCTGCCGGGCCAGCACGGGCTGCCCGCCGATGCCGAGGTCGACGCGGATCAGCTTGCTGTTCTGCTGGGTCCAGCGCTGCCCGGTGGGCGTCTCCTTGAACTTCTGGAGCGCGGCCGACACCCCGGCACCGCCCTGCGGGGCGCCCTGCGGCACGCCGTAGGGGGTGGTCTGCTGGCCGGGTACCTGACCGTAGGGCTGCTGCTGGCCGTAGCCCGGGGGCATGGGCGCGCCCGGCTGGCCGCCGTAGGAGGGCGGCTGGCCGTAGCCCGGAGGCATCGGCGCGCCCGGCTGACCGCCGTACGACGGCTGCTGCGGCTGGCCGTAGGGCGCGGGGGCCGGGGCCGGCGGCGGGACCGTGCCGCCGGGCGGCGGGGTCAGCGGGGCGATGACCGTCGGCGCCCCGTGCATGTTCGGTGCGGGCGCCGGGGGCGGCGCGCCCGGGCCGCGTAGTCGAAGGAGCGCAGCATCCC
>NZ_JAJSZC010000206.1:0-13945 GCF_036815105.1 Streptomyces sp. IBSBF 3136 | reverse complement strand
CGGGCGGTGGTAAAGGGGGGGTTTGGGTGGGGATAGACCCCCCCCCCGGGCGGGGGGGGCCCCCCCCCCGGTTCTTTTCGGGTGTGGCTCTTTACCGAGCGTGCTGCGCGACCGTATGGGGCTCGGCGGTCAGCAGCGGTTGCAGTGCGCCGCGGTTGAGGGCCGCCACCAGCGGTGTGGCCCAGCGGCGCAGCGCGAGGCTGGTGAGGTAGGCGACAGGAAGGGCGAGGATCGCCGAACCGAGGACATCGTGCGGGTAGTGGTCGCCGACGTAGACCCGGGAGAACCCCTCCACCACGGCAAACACCGCGGCGATGGCACTCAGGCGGCGATCGAGCAGGAACAGGGCTGCCACGGTGGCGGCGGCGACGGTGCTGTGTCCGCTGGGGAAGGCGTAGTCGGAGGGCGCCGGGCAGGAGTCGACCAGGTAGGCGTGAGGCATCGAACGGCACGGCCGCGCCTCGGTCACGATCTTCTTGACCACCTCGGCAGCTGCGAAGGCGACCACGACCGCGACCGGCGCAGCCAGGGCGACGGTCATCGCCTCGGTGCCGCGGCGACGGGCGTTCCACCAGCCCATGACCATGAGTACCGCGAAGACCCCGAGGCCGAGGTTCGTCCACACCTCCATGGGGGTGTTGAGCCACCTGGTGTCGTGGGCGAAGTCCGTGATGGAGGTGAACAACGAACCGTCGATACCGGACCCGTCGAAGGCCAGTTGCGCAGTGGCGGCCGCGGTCATGGGCACGTCCTTCCATTCAGCGAGGCGACGCGGAACTGCCCGGCGCCGCCGGCCAATCCCACCTCCGCGATGGCACGTTGGTGACACCTCGGTGAATCAGTGGTGGCCGTCGATTCAATCTACTACATGTCGTAGAAGTTGACTGGCGCCCACCTCGGCTGTGACTCGGCGCCCGGATGTCTGGGCTGTTTCGCCATGACAGGTCTGGCGGGAGGGGTGTTCGGCCGGCAGGGACGGGTGGGGGGGGTGTGAGCCTTCGGCGTCGACGGTGGTGCCTCTCGTCGGCCGGCCGGATGCCCACGGGTTCACCAGACTGAACTTCTACATCATGTAGTAGCTTTCTTGCTGTCTGTTCCTCTGTCGGTCGTACCGTGGGAGCCCGCCCGTGATCAACGCCCTCACGCACGCCCTTGCCATCACCTTCGAGGTCGGAGTGCGGGCCGTTGCCGTGCTTACCCCGATTGCCGCACTCCTCGCCACCGCCGGCCTGTGTTCGGCCAGGGTGCGCGACCATTTCGGATGTGCGTGGTACCTGTTCACCCTGGCTCTGTACGCGTTGGTGCCGCTGGCGGTCCGTGCGGCTGGATGAGCGGTTCGGGGCTCGATGGTCACGGCGAGGCGGCGGGTGAAGCAGGCTGTCGCTGTCGCGGCCGCCACGGTCTCGCCGGGCACCACGGCTCCGATCGCCTATGCCGAAGCCCCCGCGCGTCTACCCGCCGTCACTCAGTACTTGGAGACGGCCTGGTGGTGATCGCGACTCGTCTCACCCGTGCCGCCGCGCTCGTTTCGGCACAGTGCTGCCCGCACCGGCCGGCCCCCACGCCGGCCGGTGCGGTGATGTTGTCAGCGACGACCCAGGCGGCGCAGGGGTCGGGCGGCCAGGGCGCGCCATCGGGCCTTGCTGCGTTGCCAGGCGCGGGCTTTCCTGGTGGTGGCCAGCTCGGCGAACAGATCCTCGTAGGTGTCGACGATGCGCTCGGGGTCGTAGCGGTGGGCGGCCTTGCGGGCGGCGCGGCCCATGCGGCGGCGGCCGGGTTCGTCGGCGATCAGATCGGCAAGTGCCGTGCTCAGTGCCTGCCGGTCGCCCACGGGGACGAGGCGGCCGTCGACGCCGTCGCGGATGATCTCGGCGGGACCCAGCGGACAGTTCGTCGAGACGACGGGGACGCCGCAGCGCATGGCCTCGACCAGGGTCATGCCGAAGGATTCGGCGTTGGAGGCGGAGGCGACGATGGACGCATTGGCGAACTCCGGCTCGATCGGCGAGACAACGCCCATCAAAGCTGCCTGTTCGCCCAGGTCGTGCTTGTCGATGAGCTGCTGCAGGGGGCCCTTTTCAGCCCCGGCGCCGTAGATGCGCAAGGTCCAGTCGGGGTGCTTGGGCGCGATGTCGGCGAACGCCTCGATGAGCAGGTCGAACCGCTTGCCGCGGGTGAGACGTCCGGCCGCGGCGATGACTTTGGCGGCGGTGTCTGCGGGGGGCAGGTCGACATCCGGGACGCCGTTGGGAATGGCAAGGACCCGGACGCCCGGCAGACGCATCTTCGCCCGGTAGACGGCGGCGTCCGCCTCGGTGGTGGTGACCATGGCGTCCAGGCCGCGGTAGTGGCGGGCGAGTTGGGCGCGCAGCTTCTTGGTGTGAGTGTCGTGCGTGAGGTGTTCCTGGGCTATGCGCAGGGCGCTGCTCGGCGCATAGCGGGCGAGATAGACGTTGATGCCGGGGCGGGTGCCGATGATCACGTCCGCGTCGCTGCCACGCAGGTACTGCTCGACCCGTACGTCAGTCAGGCGACTGTACTGGTGGTAGCGCTTCTCGGCCTCGGGGAACACCGATGCGGGTTCGTGCAGGAGTGGATCGGCCAGGTCGGCGGAGTCCTTGCGCAGGTCGACCAAGGGCACCACGGTCACTCGTGGATCGATGTCGAACCGCGGCCGGGCGCGGTGGCGCCGGACGGAAGCGATGGTCACCTCGTGGCGGTCGGCCAGTGCGGCGGCCAGGTTGAGGGTGGTGCGGATGGTGCCGCCGATTCCGTAGACGTCGTGTATCAGGAACGTGATCTTCATGCGGCGTGCCTCCGGGCCGTCGTCGCGGCGCTGCGGTCGGGGCGGCCGGGTCGCAGAAGTGCCAGGACCAACGGCAGCAAGGAGATGGCGACGATCAGCCCGACCAGGGGCAACAGGTAGTGGTCGACGTTCGGGATGCTCGACCCGAGGGCGTAACCACCCAGGACGAGGCCTGCGGTCCACACCAGCCCGCCGGTGACCTGCCACAACGTGAAGGTGGAGGTAGGCACGCCCACGATTCCGGCGAGGGGGTTGAGCACTGTCCGTACCACCGGGATGAACCGGGCCAGCATGATCGCCTTGCCATGGCCGTACCGCGCTAGCAGTTCCTCGGCCCGGGTCACGCCGTTCGCCAGGTGCCGGTTGCGGCTGCGGGCCACGAGTGACCGGCCGGCGCGACGACCGAGCAGATGACCGACCTGGGCGCCGAGCAGTGCCCCTGCCGCTGCGGCGACCAGCACGACGGGCAGGGAGAAATGCACCCCGTTCCGGGTGGTCGCGCACAGTAGACCGGCCGTGAACAGCAACGAGTCACCGGGCAGGAAGAAGCCGACCAACAGGCCGGTCTCGGCGAACAGCGCCAGGAACACCCCTGCGGTGCCGAGCGTCGTCAGCAACGACGTGGCATCCAGCGGGTTGAGGGCTTGAACCACCCAGGGTCCTTTCCAGCCGCGCGCCGAAGCCGGAGAGAACGGGACTCTCCGGTGCAAGGGCGCAGGGCACACTCAGGAGACGGCAGCATGCAGACCGCCGTTCAACTTCTACTTAATGTAGGAGATGGACGAGAGAACGCCAAACGTCAGGTGGCGGCACCCCCGCAGGCGGGCAACGCGCGCATCCTGCTGTGACAGGCACGGATGCCCGGTACCGGCGCGAGGGCCCTTGAGCCTGAAGGGGCGGTCAGTCCGCCGTGCGCCGTCGGCGCATTACGGCGCGGGCCACGAGCGCGAGAACGAGCACGACCAGGGCGATGAGGACATAGGTCGAATAGCGGTTGACCTCGGTGTAGATCGTGGTGATGTGATTACCGGCGAAGTAGCCGACACCGGCCCACAATCCGACCCACAGCGCCGCCCCGAGTGTATTGAAGGCGACGAAGCGCGGCCAGGGCATCTCGGCGGTGCCGGCGATGATGCCGTTGACCTGGCGCAGCCCCTCGATGAAGCGGGCGACGGTGACGACCTTCCCGCCATGGCGGGTGAAGAACGCCTCGGCCTTCTCGTAGCGCTCGGGCGGGAGGAAGACGTACTTCCCGTAGCGCTGCACCAGGGCGTGTCCGCCGGTGCGGCCGATGAGGTAGCCGACGTTGTCGCCAAGGACGGCGGCGAGGATTCCGATGGCTACGACCGCGATGATGCTGAGGTGCCCGGCTCCCGCGTACACGGCCGCGGCGATCAGGATCGTCTCGCCAGGGGCGGGGACACCGAAGTCCTCCACGAAGATCAGGCCGCCTACGGCCCAGTAGCCCCAGTGGTCCAGGACCGGTGCGATGTCACCGAGAACCCCGGGGAGCGGTGGTGCGCTCATGCGGATCGCGTTCCTTCCGCCGGATGCCGAGCCCGGCTGTCATGTATCGCAGCCGAGGCCTCGCCGGAGGAAGTCGTCTCCAGGCTATTGCCGTGCAGGTGCTGCACCGCGGGAGTGGGGTGACGAGGTCGGGAACGGCTGCCGCTCCTGGCGGCGACCCCTCGGAAGCTCTTGGCGGCCGGGCTCACCCGGTCAGGCCTGCGAGGCGATATGCCACGTAGGCGGCAGCCGGCCCGAGCGCCAGGACAGCGGCGGCAGCCATACCGCCACGGGTCGCGAGCCTCTCGCGCGCCGTGTCCGAGACGAAGGCCGCTACTCCGAGCAGCATGGCGGACGGCAATATCAGCTCGACGCCCAGATCCAGCAGGATCGCGGCGTCAAAGGCGGTGGTACGGGTAATCAAGGGACTCATCCGGCGTGCTCCGAGTCGAGAGTGGGCTGGACGGACATGACTTAAGCTACTACATGATGTAGAAACTAACCTGTGTCCGTGGCAGCGCGGGGCACCGCTGATGTGCGGGCGTTCCGCCCTGTCCGCGTGTGGACGGTGCGGTGCGCCGGGCGGCGAGAGGGAAGGAACTCAAAGCCCATGTCCCTGGGATCGCTGTGTCCAGACGGCAGCGCGCGGCCGCCCCGATGAACACCGTCTGGCTGGTGTCCACCTACGGCGCGTTCGGCATCCTCCTCTGCATCTTCGCCGAGACCGGACTGCCGGTCCTCGGCTTCTTCATGCCCGGGGACACCCTGCTGGTCCCGGCCGGACTGCTGTGCGCCTCGACTGCCCGCAGTGGGCCGCATCTGCCGTTGCTACCGGTCCTGGTCTGCGCCGCGGCCGGCACCATCGCCGGTGCGCAGCTGGGATTCTGGACCGGGCGGCGAGCAGGCCGCGCGGCTCTGGCCCGGTTCGAGAACCCGCGCCTCCATGCGGGTGTGGAGCGGGCAGAAGAGCTGCTGGGTCGATACGGCCACGCGAAGGCGGTGGTGTTGGGACGGTTCATCCCGGTGGTACGCACCGTCCTCAATCCAGTGGCCGGAGCACTCGGGGTCCCGCTGCGCACCTTCACCCTCTGGCAAGTGATCGGCGGCCTGCTCTGGTCCCAGTCGCTCGTGCTCGGCAGTTACTGGCTGGGTGACTCGGTACGGCACCCGGACGCCTACCTTGTGCCCTCCGTGGCCGTGGTTTTCGTCGCCTCCCTGGCTCCTGTGGCACTTGAGGTGCTGCGTGTGCGCTTTACGAAGCGAGCCGGCCGTGACGCGTCACGGGACTAGCCCCTGCGGCTAAGCGATGCTGGCCGACGCCGACATCCCCGCAGCGGCCGAGGCGGCGCTCTGGGGCGCGGTCAGCAATGCCGGGTAGCGGTGCATCGGCGTCGAGCGGGGCAACGTCAAGAGGTCGCCGTCTGCGCGGTTGGCTATGTCGGCATCCGCAGTTGGCGGTTGGAGGGTGCCTGGCAAAGTCAGGCGTCGGGTGTGGTGGCGGTGAGCAGCCAGCCGGTGCTGCGGAGTTGCAGGCCGGCGCCACCTTCGTGGGGGCGGAGGGCGTCGGTCAGGCGGGCCAGGGCGCGGGCGGCGGTGGTGGGTGCGGTTTGCGTGAGGAGGTGGCGGCCGGGCCCGGAGTTCAGGAGGAAATCGGCGGCCTCTGCCGCATTGTGCCCCCAGGTGCCATAGGCAGTGACGTGTTCGGCCCGTACGTTCTGCAGCCCCGCCTCCTCCAACAGTGCGGCCGCCGCGCCAGGCGCGGCCAGTGAGAACATGCCGGGGCCGGGCTTGCTGAAGTCGCCCACCGGCAGCAGGTCGGCGAGAGTGGCCAGGGCGGTCAGCCACTGGTTGCCCTCGGGTTCGGCGGAGCACAGCAGGGCGACGCGGCCGCCCGGGCGCAGTGCGGCGGCGATGTTGGCGAAGGCGGCGGTGGGGTCGGTGAAGAACATGATGCCGAAGCGGCTGATCGCGAGATCGAAGGTGCCGCGGGGGAGTGGGTGGACCTGGGCGTCGCCCTGCTCGAAGCGGATGTTGCCGAGGCCTGCACTCTCGGCGCCGGCTCGGGCGCGCTGGAGCATGGGACCGGAGAGGTCCAGGCCCAGGGCACTGCCGTGCGGGGTGGCGGCGCGAGCGGCGAGCCGGGTGGTGGCTCCCGCGCCGCAGCCGATGTCGAGAACGTGGTCGCCGGGTGCGATGGCTGCGGCGTCGAGCAGAGGCTGGTTGAAGCCCGCGTTCACGGCGTCCCAGCGGTCGTGATGGGCTGCCCAGTGGGTGCCCTCGTAGCCGTTCCAGGCCTGTGCCTGGGCGGTATTGGCGATGGGGTGCATGAAGGGACCTCCCGTGGACGGGCATTGCCAAGCGACGAGCCGCCCTTAGAATGGGCGCGCGCCCAAACAGTATGGGCGGATGCCCATACCTGCAATGCTTTTTGCTCAGGAGGACTCCTTGTCACCACGCGGAGTGGCCATCCCCGATCTACGCGAGCGGCTCTTCGAAGCGGCTGAGCGGGTCGTGGCCCGGGATGGGGCCGCTGCTCTGACCAGCCGGGCGGTCACGGCCGAAGCCGGCTGTGCCAAAGGGGTGTTGCACACTCACTTTGCCGGACTGGACGAGTTCGTCGCCGAGTTGGTGCTGGACCGCTTCACCCGTATCGCCGCGCTGGCCGCCGACCTCCCCGCAGAGGCGGGCAGCGGCCTTGTCACCGGCAACCTGGTGGACCTGGCCACGGCTGTGCTGGGCCTGGATCCCGGAGTTGTCGGCCTGGCGGTGACCCGCCCGGCCGCGGCCCAGCGCGTACGTGAGGCCTGGGCTACGGGCGCGCCCGGCTTCGATGCGATTCAGGCTTCGATCGAGGCCTACCTGCGCGCCGAACAGCGCCTGAAACGCGCCGCGGACAGCCTGGATGCTGGGTCGGTCGCACTAGCGCTGGTAGGCACACTGCACCATCTGCTGATGACGGGCCGCCCGGGCGCACCGTACCCGCGGGACCGGGTGGAACGGCTGGTCCGCGCCCTGACGGGCCTCTCCTGACCGAGGCCCTGCCGCCGGGACTCAGGCTAGGACGGTTTCACCCGGGCGCTCCCTCCGCTTGATTGCGGCCTGCCTCTACGAGGACTCGATCTGGTGGGCAATGGCCGATCTTTTGCAAGGGGGTCTCGCTCCGCGGCCGCGGTGACCATCATCGTGGGATGGGGAAGCAGATGGACGTGGCGAGCCTTCGGCGACTGATCGACGGCACGGTCGTCTCCCGATACGAACTCTTCAGCCATGGAAGCATTCCAAGCCTGTGAGAGCCTCGGCATGCCGGCGCCTCCGCCGCACACGGATCCCCGCACCAACCGGGCACTCTCCAAACGTGAGCGTCTGGCTGCCAGTCTGAGTGCATGCAGGGACGAAGAGTTGCCGGTGATTGCGCGTGCGGTCCTGGCCACCCAGTCCGTCTCCGCCGAATCGCTCGGCCATTCAGCGTCTCATCGGGCACTGTTCCTCCGCCCCGGGCACTGGTTGACCGGGCACCTGGTGGCGGAGGCGAACCATGTCCGGGTTACGGGTTCGGCCGGCAGGTTGACGGCTTTCACCTGACGTGGGCATCGGAGAGGAAGTGCGCGCACAGGCTGTGGTCCTGCCGGGTACTTCGGGGCATGCGCTATCGGGCGGCCCGAGGGGCGGGCACCCGCCGTCAGGTCCTTGGTCCTTTCGAACCCGCCGTGTCATCCACACTCGAAGTAATCATTCGAATACTCTGTGTTCGTGATCAGGTTTTGGACGATGCGGCGGCCCTCGATGCGGCCCGGCCGAGTGGGGCTCCTCCTGGCACTCGTCCTTCTGGTCACCGCACACCTCGCCGGTTCCGTGCACGCCTCCTCCTTCGCTGCGCCGCACGTTCCTGTCGAGGTCGCCGTAAGCGCTCAGGCACCCGTCGTCGCAGACCACAAGGGAGAACCGGTCCCCGCCCATCAGCACGGGGCGATGGGACACATCGATCACACGGCCGACCGCCCCAGGACCACGGCCGACGAGACCATCTGCGTAACCGGGCACGCCGAGCCGGCCTATGGTCCCACCGCGTCGAGTGACGCCACACCTTTGCCCGTCTGGTGCCGTCCAGCCGGTCCCCCTGTTCGCACCACCGGCTGCCCGCTCACCCTCGCGCTGTATTGCCTCTGGCGTCTGTAGGCGCTGCTGACGCCCTTGCCCGCCCGCGCATTCCGTGGCAGGGGCGTGCCCGCGCGCCCAAGACCCGCTGCGACCGCGCCACGCTCATGCCCTGCGTGGTGCGAAGGAGCCATACACGCATGCACCTCCCCCTGCCTGAAACCTTCCAAGCCCACCCGCCTCTCCCCGTGGTGGCCCGCCGCCCCTCCCAACTGGTGGGCAGCACCCCCGTCCTGTGGATCGACGAACCCTTCGCCGCGGCCGGCTGCGGCTTCTACGCCAAACTCGAAGGCGCGAACCCCGGCGGCATCAAGGACCGTCCCGGCCTGCACATGATCCGTGAGGCCCGCCGACGCGGGGAACTCACGCCGGGCACTCCGATCGTCGAGTCCTCCAGCGGTACCTTCGCCCTGGGACTGGCCCTGGCCGGGCTGACTTTCGGGCATCCGGTCACCGTCGTCACCGACCCTGGCATGGAGCCGTCGGTCCTGCGGCTGCTGACCACCCTCGGTGCGCACGTCGACCAGGTCACCGACCCGCACACGGACGGCGGCTGGCAGCAGGCCCGCCGCGAGCGGGTCGCCGAGCTGCTGGCGCGCACCGCGGGTGCCTACTGCCCCGACCAGTACCGCAACCCGGACAACGTGGCCGCCTACCGGCCGCTGGCAGCAGAGCTGATCGCCCAGCTCGGCCGAATCGACGTCCTGGTGGCGTCGGTGGGCACCGGAGGCCACTCCGCCGGCATCTCGCGCGTGTTGCGCGAGTCCTTTCCCGCCCTGGCTCTGATCGGCGTGGACTCGGTCGGTTCCACGATCTTCGGGCAGCCGGCCGGAATCAGGCTCATGCGGGGCCTGGGCTCCAGCATCTACCCGGGCAACGTCGACTACGAGGCCTTCGCCGAAGTCCACTGGGTGGCGCCGGCCGAAGCGGTGTGGGCCTGCCGCCAGCTGGGCCGGCGCTACTACGCGACGGGCGGCTGGAGCGTCGGTGCCGTCGCGCTCGTCGCGGGATGGGCCGCGCGCGCGTATCCCCCGGGCACGCGAATCGCGGCCGTCTTCCCCGACGGCCCGCACCGCTACCTGGACACCATCTACAACGACGCCTGGTGCCGCGACCATCAGCTGCTGGACCGAGAACCGCCGCCGCAGCCCGATGAGATCACCGAGCCCGACGAGCGGGTGGTGACCGGCTGGACCAGATGCAGCCAGGTCAAAAACCCGCTCCACCGAGCAAGCGGGCCGCGGGCCGAGGCAGGCATCCGATGAGGCGGCTGCGGGCCCAGGTGGCCTCCTTCGGCCGGCCGGCGCGACTGCTGATGGCCAACCAGTTCGCCATCAACCTCGGCTTCTACATGCTGATGCCCTACCTCGCCGATCACCTGGCCCACGGCCTCGGCCTCGCCGCCTGGACGGTCGGCCTGGTCCTCGGCGTGCGCAACCTCTCCCAGCAGGGCATGTTCCTCATCGGCGGCACCCTCGCCGACTGGTACGGCTGCAAACCGATGATCCTCATCGGCTGCACCCTGCGTACGGTCGCCTTCGCCCTGCTCGCCCTCGCGGACACGCTGCCTGCCCTCTTGGCGGCCTCCGCTCTGACCGGGCTGGCGGGCGCGCTGTTCAACCCGGCGGTGCGCGCCTATCTGGCCGCGGACGCGGGCGAGGAACGCCGCGTCGAGGCCTTCGCCGCCTTCAACGTCTTCTACCAGGCAGGCATCCTGATCGGCCCCCTGGCGGGACTCGCTCTCCTCACCTGGGACTTCGCTGCGGTCTGCGCGGTATCAGCGATGATCTTCGCTGCTCTCGCCGTCCTGCAAGCCCGGGCCCTGCCCTCCCTGGAGCCTGACGGCCGCAGCGGTGAGCCGGCCTGGCGGGCCGTGGCTGCCGACTGGCGTACCGTCGCCGCCAACCGGTCCTTCCTGCTGTTCACCGCCGCCATGACCGGCTCCTACGTCCTGGGTTTCCAGGTCTATCTCGCCCTCCCCCTGCGCGCCCGCGAACTGTTCGGTGAGCACACGGGGCTGGTGACGGCGGCCGTCTTCGCCATGTCCGCGCTCGCGGCCCTGTGGGGGCAGCTGAAACTGACCGCGTGGGCGAAGCGGTCGCTGAGCGGCGGACGTGCGATCACCTACGGGCTGGTGGTGATGGCGGCCGCGTTCCTGCCAGTGCTGCCCGGCCCCTACCCCGGAGCGGCCGGCCTGGTGGCCGGTGTCCTCGCGCTCGCGGTGTGCGCCGTGCTGCTGGCCTGGGGTGGGGCCCTGCTCTATCCCTTCGAGATGGACACCGTGGTCCGCCTGTCCGGCGGCCGGCTCATCGCGATCTACTACGGCGCCTACAACACCGCCTCCGGTATCGCGATCTCCGTCGGGAATCTCGCGGTTGGCGCCCTGTTCGACACGGGCGTGCGCTGGCTGCCCTGGGCGACGCTGGCCGCGACCGGGCTGGTGTGCGCAGCCCTGGTGGCCAGGCTTCACCGCTCAGGGCACCTCACACCTGCGCCTGCTCCCGTGCCGGTGCCCGGATGAGGCGACCTGGACGTGCTCATCAGTGCGTGGCGACTCCAGCGGCCGAGAGGTAACAGCGCATAACCACTCTGCGGCACCCCTATCCTGAACGCATGACGTCCAGCATCCGTATCGGCTCTGTGATGAGTTCTGTGCGCTGGATGTGGATGGTTATGGCCGTGGTGGCGGCAGTGCTGGGAATGCATGCCCTGTCGCCCAGCGGGATGCCGGCCGCGGGCCAGCACGACATGGTGATGCCGGTCGAGGCCTCAAAACCGCACTCCGCGCCCGCCCACGTGATGGGGGCAGACTGCCAGCACCTGACGGACGGCGGCATGGTCATGGACCATGCCGGCGGGACCTGCGCAGCGGGCGGCACATCAGCCGCCTACGTTCCGCCGGCCTTGATGCCGTCACTGGCTGGCGTCGACCCCGCGGCGACCGACGCCAGCGTCCCGGCCGTGGGCGCGGTGGACGGCCGGGCCCCGCCGGACCTTTCCGAGCTGCAGCTGCTGCGGATCTAGAGGCGCCCGCACGGCACCCGCCTCAAGGCAGGTGGCGTGCTCCGGTGTGTCTCCATCCGCTCATCCCGCGCCTGGGCGCGGGCCCTTCAAGGAGCTGTACTTCTCATGGCATCTCGCCGTTCCCTCATCCGCCGTACCGCGGCGCTGGCCGCGACCGCCACCGCTGCCGTGGTGCTGACCGCCTGCGGCAGCAGCGATTCCTCCTCGTCCTCGGAGCACTCCGGCCACCACATGGGAGCGATGTCCTCCGCCAGCGCGTCGGCCACCGCTTCGGCTGCACAGGGCAGCCACAGCGCGCAGGACGTGTCGTTCGCACAGGGAATGATCCCGCACCACCGGCAGGCCGTGGCCATGGCCGACCTGGCGCCGTCGCGAGCGAAGTCGCAGCAGGTCAAGGATCTGGCCGCGAAGATCAAGCAGGCGCAGGATCCGGAGATCAACACCATGTCTGGCTGGCTGAAGGCCTGGGGCGAGAAGGTCCCGGACGCCGGCATGTCCGGCATGGACCACTCGTCGATGCCCGGCATGGACCACTCGTCGATGCCCGGCATGATGTCGGACGACGACATGGGCAAGCTGAAGGATCTGTCCGGTGACGCCTTCGATAAGGCGTTCGTGCAGATGATGATCAGCCATCACCAGGGCGCCATTGAGATGGCGAAGAGCGAACAGACCAAGGGCGCTTACGGACCCGCCAAGACGATGGCCAAGTCGATCGCCACCTCGCAGTCGACCGAGATCACCGAGATGAACAAGATTCTCGGCAAGCAGTAAACCCCAGCCGGGCCGCGGTCAGGGGCAGCCGGTCACAGGCGCCCCGGGCCGCGGCCTGATTCCACAGGTCGGACGTCCCGCTGCCGGCCAAGCACGGCATCGCGTTCGACCAAGTGGTCCGCCAACTGAGCGACAACTCGGCGCTCAACCCGGTAGCTATCGAGGCCCCCGTGCCCCTCGCCCTACCCCACCAGATGCGGCTGCGCACCCGGGTGATCATGGCGTCGAAGAACGCCGGCGAACTGCTACGGAAGGCCGATGCCGGGCAACTCGACATCTGAAACAAGTTTGGCAAGCGCATCCACGTCCCGTCACCGCGTCACCGCGCGCCACTTGGCCGCTTCCTGCGCGCGTCGTAGCGCGAGCGTTGGTATTCACAGTGCTTGGCGAGCAGGCCAGCAGGGGCGGCCGTGAGTGGGTCAGGTGGCTTCGTTGATCACTGGGAACAGCGTTTGGCGACCGGTTCGGGAGGCAGTTGGTGATCATCTGCTCACGGATCTCGATGAGAAACGACGGCACTGTCGTGTCCACGAACGTGGGACAGCCGGCCTCTCCTCAGAGCGGCTGGCTGTCGGAGGGGTCGCCGGAGCCGGGCTTGAACGTCGTGCCGAGGTCGTGCTGCGCGATCCCGAACGGCTGGAAATCGGCGTCCGCAAGGATGCGGTAGAGGAACTCAGAGGTGGACATGTCGTACCGGTGCCATCCGCCGACGTCATAGGACCGCGCAAGGACGGGGTACTTGCCCGGCCGCTCGGCATCGATCAAAGATAAGTACTCGTCGGCCCATTCGGCGGAGCCCCACTCAACCAGCCCCTTGCCGCCGGGCGCGTAGATCGCAGAGGGCTCGACGGCGGAGACGCTTCCGAGCTTGCCGTCCTGGTCGACCGACACGTCGACCCGCCACTGTCTCAGGAAGTCGAACGCCCCGAGGCCCTCGTCGCGCCCCAGAAAGTAGACGGAATCACTGAAGACGCCGCCGGTGAACGCCTCGTAGACAGCGGAACCCCCAGCTCTCCCTCGATCGCCACCCAGTCGACGGAGATCCCGAGCGGCTCCCACCCGGTCACAGCGGCTCGACATCAGCATTGGGAAGTCCCGTAACCCACGAGCCGAGGGTCATGATGTGTCAGCTTCGGTGCCGATGGCACCGGCCGAGCGAAGCGAACGCCCGAGGTCTCCGGTGAGGATGCGGGGGTGGCGCCGCCACCACCACAGGTCGGGGCTGGGCAGTCTGTGGAACTGCTCGAGTGCTTGGCCGTCATCGTCGACGGTCGCGGCCCTGTAGCGGTCGTCCAGAACTTTGATCCGCGGGGTCCAGAGCTGGACTGTGTGCTCGTCCAGCAGGAGCCACGCCTCGTGCAACCAGTTCCGGCAGTAGAGATCGTTGGTGTACTCGTAGATGTCGTCGCCGTAACCGCGCTCGATGTCGCTCACCAGAGCGGACCACGCATTCACCCTTTCAGCGACCGTAAATGCCGTCCGCCAGCCGCGCTGGCACAACAGCTCTCCCACCTCGGTCTCCGTAGCCATGGGCGGAGGATCTCACGCGGAACCTCGGTCACTGCCATGGGCTGACCATCAGCCGGAGCCGGACCGTGATGCCACGCGAAGCTTCTCGACCACCAGCGGTAGATCCCAGTCCGTGTCGTGCCGGGTGCCGCGGGGGGGGGGGGGTGGGGG
>NZ_JAJSZC010000205.1:0-14032 GCF_036815105.1 Streptomyces sp. IBSBF 3136 | reverse complement strand
GTGCAGCAGGTCGAGCGGGGGGACCCGGGGGCCCGCGAGGGCCACCCAGATGGGTCCGTCCGGGCCCTCGCGCCACAGGTTGTCGGGCATGCCGGGCAGTTCGGCGAAGGGTTCGGCCTGTCCGGCGCGCGGTCCGGTGAGGTGGTAGCGGGTGAGGCGGCAGGCGCCGGTCTCGGCGATCACCAGGAACGAGCCGTCGGCGCTCGGGGCCAGACCGTTGGCGAACTGCAGCCCGTCGAGGAGGACCTCGGGCGCCGCGCCGCCCGGCGCGAGGCGGAGCAGGCGTCCGGTGCCGGTGTGTTCCACGATGTCGCCGATCCAGTGGTCCAGCGGGTGCCGGCGGCTGGAGACGGTGAAGTACAGGCTGCCGTCGGGCAGGGCGACGACGTTGCTGCAGAACCGCAGCCGCTCCCCCGCCACCGAGTCGGCGAGGACGTGCACGCCGCCGCCGGGCTCCACCCGCAACAGGCCGCGTTCCGCGTCGCAGACCAGCAGCGCGCCGTCCGACAGGAGTTCGAGGCCGAGCGGACGGCCACCGGTGTCGGCGAGCGTCTCGACGCGGGCCGTGTCCGGGTCCCCGAGGTGGCGGACGCGCAGGATGCGGCCGTCCTCCGTCCCGGTGAGGACCCGTCCGTCGGGGTCGGCGACCACGTCCTCGGGGCCGCGGCCGCCGAGGGCGACGTAGTGGAGGGGGACGAGTGCGGTCGTCATGGGTTCCTGTCCTTCGCCGTCCGTGCGGTCCGTCCTCGTGGCCGGCCGTGTGCTCACCAGGCCGTTTCGTAGCAGGCGGCGCCGGTTTTCACCACCCCTTCTCGAACATCCTGGCCACCTCGGCGATGCGGACCTCGTCGCGCCGGTAGTAGGTGCGGCAGCGGATCCGGCGGGTGCGCAGCAGGCCGATGCGGGTGAGGAGTTCGAGGTGCGCGCGTGCGGCCCGGCGGGACACCCCGAGCTTGGCGGCCAGGGCCCGCGCGGTGACACCGCGCTCGCCGGGGTCGCCGGGGCACGGGCCGTCGAAGTGCGCCGCGGGGTCCTTCAGCCAGTCCAGGATGTCCTGCCGCGTGCGTCCCGAAGGAGTCCTCAGCATGGGTCCCGCCTCCGTCCGGCCTCCTCATGCGTCTGGTCACACTGTGTCTCAGCCGGGGCGGTCGCGTCCGGGAGTCGGCGTCCCTTTGTCCGGTACCGAACGGGAGTACGACCGGTGGTGGCCGGCCCGGCCGGGACGGAGCGGCGGGGAGGACCGGGCCACGGCGATCCTGCCGACGGAGCCGGTGCGCCGCGGGTCGGCGGGAGTGACCCGCCGTGCGCCGGGGGGCTCGCCGCCGCGACCGGTCAGGATCGGAGAAGCGGCGCGGGCCCGACCCGTCCTAGCGTGGAAGCACCGACGGGGACCCGTCGGTGCCGCACCGCGAAGGAGAGTTCCATGACCGCCGGCCTGCAGACGATCATCTACCCCGTCAAGGACCTGGAGAAGGCCAAGTCCGTGTTCGCCGCCCTGCTCGGGGTGGAGCCGTACGCCGACGAGCCGTACTACGTCGGGTACAAGGCCGAGGGCCAGGACGTCGGCCTCGACCCGAACGGGCACGCCAAGGGCCTCACCGGACCGGTGCCGTACTGGCACGTCACCGATCTGCGCGAGCGGCTCGCGGCGCTGCTGGCGGCGGGCGCCGAACTGCTGCAGGACGCCCAGGACGTCGGCGGCGGCAGGCTGATCGCGTCGGTGAAGGACGCCGACGGCAATCTGGTGGGCCTGCTCCAGGACCCGTCCGCCTGAGCCGGCGGAGCGCCTTGCACCCACACTAGTTGCACACTCAACGATTGGCCGGATCGGTGCTACGGTGCGGGTATGGCAGTCAAGACGGCCGACGCCCGGCTCGAGGAGCGCTGGCGGGACATCCTCTCGGTGCACGCGCGCACGATGTGCGAGATAGACCGGGTACTGCACCCGCACGGACTGGGCGCGAGCGACTTCGAGGTGCTGGACCTGCTCGCCGCCGAGTCGCTCGCGCACGGCGACCAGTGCCGGGTGCAGAACCTGGTCGGACGGGTCCATCTCAGCCAGAGCGCGCTGTCCCGGTTGATCGGCCGCCTGGAGAAGGAGGGCCTGGTCGAGCGCTCGGTGTGCGCGGAGGACCGGCGCGGGGTGTGGGTCGCCCTCACCCGCAAGGGCCGCGACCTGCACGCCGAGGTACTGCCGCTGCAGCGGGCCGTGCTGGAGCGGACGCTGGCCGAGCGGGCGGGTTAGCAGGTCAGCTCCGTCCCGTCCGGCAGCACCTCCACCCCGAGACCGGTCACCCGCGCGCGTTCCGCCGAGGCGGGGTCGAGCAGCGGGTTGGTGTTGTTGAGGTGGGTGTAGACCCGGCGCGCGCCGGGATGGCGGGCCAGGGCTTCGAGCGAGCCGCCGGGGCCGGTGACCGGCAGATGCCCCATGGCCGCCTGCCCGGCGCCCGTGCGCACCGCGGTGCCCATCTCGTCGGCGGCGAAGAAGGTCCCGTCCACCAGCACGCAGTCGGCCGACGCGCACAGACCCTCCAGCACCGGGCCCCAGGTGCCGACACAGGGCGCGTACACCAGCACTCCCCCGCTCGCCAGGTCCTCCACCCGGTAGGCCGTGACCCACGGGCCGGGCGCGGACGCCCCTGACGGCACGTACTTGGGGACCTTGCCGCCCACCTGGTGGGCGGTGACGACCAGTCCGCCGGACAGCACGAACCCGCCGTCGGCCAGGCTGTCGGGCCACTCCCAGGTCGCGTAGCGGCCCAGGGCCGCGCGTGCGGGGGCGAGGACGGAGCGGACCGGTGGGGCCGCGTAGACCGTGAGGCCGGCCGCTCCGCGCAGTTCGGACAGCCCGGTGACGTGGTCGGCCTCGGCGTCGGTGAGCAGCACCCCGCGCAGCGGGGTGTCCCGCGGTCCTGGACCGGGCCACAGCGCCGGGGTGGCGGTGAGCTGGGCGCGTAGATCGGGCGAGGCGTTGAGCAGCCACCAGTCGCGCCCGTTGCCGCTGACGGCGGCGCACTCCTGGGTACGGGAGGGCAGTTCGCCCCGCCGGGCCGCCGCGCACAGCGCGCAGGCGCAGTTCCACTGCGGGAAGCCGCCTCCGGCGGCGGTGCCCAGCAGGACGATCCTCACGGCCATCGGCTCCTTCGCACGCGTGCCCATCCTCCGCGAGGGTCTTCCCGGCTGAGGGAGGGGAACTACTCGAACACAGGGGGCAGTTCCGGCCGTCCTGGGCCGGGCCTGCGGTCCACCGGCCGCTGGGGCGGGATCGGCGCGGCGGCGAAGTCGCGGGGTCCGGTCCACAGCGCGGGCACGGCGTCGCAGCGACGGCACAGATCGTAGGCGACCGCCTCGTAGTTGACCCGCCAGCCCCGGAAATGCGGCCAGGCCTCCTCCGGGCCGCGTTCCGCCCGGAAGCCGGCCTCGGTCATCATGGCCACCGCCTCCTCGAACTCGGCGTAGGTCAGCCGGATCGGGCTGCCGGGAGAGGGGTCGGCCTCGAAGGGGACGCGCAGCGCGCGGGCGATGTCCCGCAGGGCGCTGAATCCGGCGCGCAGCACGAGCCGCGCCTCCGGTGGCGCCTGGCGCGGGTTGAGCGCCAGCTGGAGTGCGGCGGCGTCCATGACGGCGACGAGACCGACCAGCCAGCTGCGGTGCGGGCGCGGGGAGCGGAAGGTCAGCAGGATCGGGTAGGTGGAGTGGCTCTCGCCCATGTCCGAGGCCAGGCGTTCCCAGGCGCGGTACAGGTCGGGCAGCGCGGTCTCGGTGTCGACCAGCCACTGGCGGGCGAGGATCTCCGGCCCCCAGGCGGGTTCGCCCGCCCGTGCCTGGAGCAGGGTGACCTCCAGTTCACGGCGGTTGTAGGCGCCGTACAGGGTGGGCAGGTAGGCGATCTGGAGGGCGATCAGCACGGGCCCGGTGGCCGCGGCGAGGAAGTCGAGCGCGGACAGCTTCAGCCGGGCGCCGCCGGCGAAGCCGAGCGTGAACAGGCTGGAGCCGGCCTCGCGGAACGCGGTCGCCCAGGAGAGCGGGGACAGCGCGTACAGCAGGAGGCCGAACCCGAGCAGTGCCCCGCCGAGCCAGCTGGCGAGCATGCCGACCAGCATCAGCGGGGCGAGCCAGGTCTGCACGCGGTCGATCGCGTCGTACCCGCCGCGCGGGGCGGTGAGCCGCAGGCCCCTGCGCAGCAGCCGCCACAGCCGGAACACGAGCGCGGAGTAAAGACCCCTGGGCACCACGAGGGTGCGCAGGATGCTGCCGAAAACCAGCACGAGGACCAGTGCGCCCAGTCCGCCGGCCACCCCGGAGATCCATTCCATGGGGGCATTCTGGCGCCTGCGCGGGCAGGCGGCGGCTCACCTCGCCAGCAGGGTGCGCACCCCCTGGGAGGTCAGCGTCAGGCCGTGCTCGGAGCTGCCGTCGATCGCCAGCGAGAGGTCGTCGGCCGGCCACTGGGAGGCGAGGGCGCCGAGCGGGATCAGGCGGTAGCGGGAGACGAACGGCAGCAGGTCCGCCATCGTCCCCTCGGACGTGAACACGGGGACGACCTGGTCTCCGTCGCTCTGCTCCAGGACGGGCAGGGCGACGGTGGTGGGTTCGGCGCCGTCTCCGTCCAGCGCGTCGTCCGGTACCGGGACGAGGACGTCGCTGTGCGCGAGGGTGTCCAGGGCGGCCTGGTCCTCGGCGTTCACGGCCAGCGCGTCGAGCGCCCGCTGGGCCGGCGTCGGAAGGTCGTCGTGTGCGGGTGTCTCCATGGCAGGTCCCCAGGTAGCGGTGGTCGTACGGTCACGCACGGGCAGGCTGGCACCCGGGCGTGCTTCCGCGTCGCGTACCCAGGGGGAACCGGGACATGCGTGGGGATCGGGCGGAGGGACGGTGCCCGTCGCGCACACCGACCCGGGGCGGCTGAGCGGCTCCTTCCGGTGCGGGCGGCGGCGGTCACGGTGAGCAAGCACGCCCTGCGGAACGGGTGACCGACCAAGGCCGCGCGGCGCCCGGTCCTGCCGCTCCGGCCGCCGCGCGGCCGATGCGGGATCAGGCCGGGGTGGGCGGCGTCGTCCGGAGTCGTTCGAAGGCGGTGGGGCGCGGCCGGTCCGTGAGGAAGTCACGGATGCGCACGGCGCACTCCGCCGGGGACAGCAGGGCGGTGTCCACGTCGAGGTCGTGCGCGCCGTGCGAGTGCACCACCGCGTACTGCATCGCGGCCAGACCCGACTGCCGGTCCCCGCGCTCGCGTTCCCGGCGCTCCAGCTCGGGCAGCGGGCAGCGGACGCCGACCAGGACCGTGTCCTCGGGCACGAGCAGGCCGAGGAGGTCGAGCAGACGCCAGCGGCGGCTGAGCGGGATGTCCACGACGAGGTTGTTGCCGGCCTCCGCCATCCCGGCGACGGCGCGGTTGAAGCCCTTCACGGTGCGGTCGATCTCCGGCTGGAGGTCCTCGGCGGTGATGGGCCGGTCGCAGCGCATCGCGTGGAAGGCGTCGACGGGCAGATGGAACCAAGTGCCGTCCAGGACGTCGAGCAGGGCCCGGGCGATGCTGGACTTGCCCGAACTCGACGTGCCGTTGAGGACGATGACCGTGCCTCCGGCCGGGGTGTCGGGGATGCGCGCGTGGTCCGGGTCGGCCGTGCCCGGTGCCGTCTGGGCAGCCATGGCACTCCTTCCGTCGGCGCGGGTTCGGCCCGCACGGGTTTTCGCGATCATCGCACGGGGGCCGCGCCACAGCCCGAGCTTTTCCCACCGCCGACGTTCGCCACGCAGCCAACCGCCTTTGAAAAAAGGGCTACTTGGGTACGGTGGCTTCACGTACGCCCTGGCCCACTCCATGCCGTCCGGCATCCCGTTCGACCCCGGCACCTGAGGCCCGGCACGCTCCGGCGCCCCTGCCCACCTGCGCGTACGCTGATCACCGTGCCTGAGTCCCGCCTGCGCCGTGTCGCCGTCCTCGTGCTCGAAGGGGCCAAGCCGCTCGACGTCGGCATCCCGGCGCAGGTCTTCACGACCCGCGCCAGCATGCCGTACGAGGTACGGGTCTGCGGTGCCGCGCCCGGCCTCGTGACCGGCGGTGACGGGCTGTCGTACCACGCGGCGCACGGCCTGGACGCGCTCGTGTGGGCGGACATCGTCTTCATCCCCGGCTACCGGTTCCCGGACCGCGACGACCCGCCGCCCGCCGTCGTGGACGCGCTGATCGCCGCCCACCAGCGGGGGGCGCGGCTCGCCGCCATCTCCACCGGCGCCTTCGCGCTCGCGGCCACCGGCCTGCTCGACGGCCGGCGCGCCACCACCCACTGGCACTACGCGCGGGCGCTGGCGGCGAAGCACCCGCTCGTCCGCGTCGACGAGAACGTGCTGTTCGTCGACGAGGGCAGCGTGCTGACGTCGGCGGGCGCCGCGTCGGGCATCGACCTGTGCCTGCACATCCTGCGCGGCGACCTGGGCGTGGCCGCCTCGAACCACGCGGCCCGGCGCCTGGTCGCGGCCCCGTACCGCAGTGGCGGCCAGGCGCAGTACGTGCCGCGCAGCGTGCCCGAGCCGCTCGGCGAGCGGTTCGCCGCCACCCGCGAGTGGGCGCTGCACCGGCTCAGCGAGCCGCTCGGCCTCGACGCGCTGGCCCGGCACGCCGGGGTGTCCGCGCGCACGTTCTCCCGGCGGTTCGCCGAGGACACCGGGTACACGCCCATGCAGTGGGTCATGCGCGCCCGCATCGACATGGCCCGGGAACTGCTGGAGCGTTCGGAGCGGAGCGTCGAGCAGATCGCCGCGGACGTCGGTCTGGGCACCGGCGCGAACCTCCGGCTGCACTTCCAGCGCATCCTCGGCACCACCCCGAGCGAGTACCGGCGCACCTTCGCCCAGGGCGAGTAGCGGCGGCTGGCGCGATCCTTTCGAACCATGGCGATCGCGCCGCTGTCCCGTCCGGGCGCCACACGCGACGCTGGTGGCGAACCGAAGGGACACCATTCATGACGCGTATCGCCATCAACGGATTCGGCCGCATCGGACGCAATGTGCTGCGCGCCCTGCTCGAACGCGACAGCGACCTCGAGGTCGTGGCCGTGAACGACCTCACGGAGCCCGCCACCCTCGCGCGGCTCCTCGCCTACGACACGACGGCCGGCCGGCTCGGCCGCCCGGTGACCGTCGACGGGGACACCCTCGTCGTGGACGGCCGCCGTATCAAGGTGCTCGCCGAGCGTGAGCCCGGCAAGCTGCCCTGGGCCGAACTCGGCGTGGACCTCGCGCTGGAGGCGACCGGCCGCTTCACGTCGGCCGAGGCCGCCCGCGCCCACCTCGACGCGGGTGCGCGGAAGGTGCTCGTCAGCGCGCCGTCGGACGGCGCCGACGTCACGCTCGCGTTCGGGGTCAACACCGACGCCTACGACCCGGACCTGCACACGGTCGTGTCCAACGCCTCCTGCACCACCAACGCGCTCGCGCCGCTGGCCGCCGTGCTCGACGAACTCGCCGGTATCGAGCACGGGTTCATGACGACGGTGCACGCCTACACCCAGGAGCAGAACCTCCAGGACGGCCCGCACCGCGACGCCCGCCGGGCCCGCGCCGCCGCGGTCAACATCGTGCCGACCACGACGGGCGCCGCGAAGGCGATCGGCCTGGTGCTGCCGAACCTCGACGGCAAGCTGTCGGGCGACTCGATCCGGGTGCCGGTCCCCGTGGGTTCCATCGTCGAGCTGAACACGACCGTCGCCCGTGACGTGACCCGCGAGGACGTGCTGGCGGCCTACCGCGCGGCGGCGGAGGGGCCGCTCGCCGGGGTCCTGGAGTACTCGGAGGACCCGCTGGTGTCGGCCGACATCACCGGCAACCCGGCCTCCTCGATCTTCGACTCGGCCCTCACCCGCGTCGACGGCCGCCACATCAAGGTGGTCGCCTGGTACGACAACGAGTGGGGCTTCTCCAACCGGGTGATCGACACCCTGCAGCTCCTCGCCACCCGCTGACCGCCCGGGACGGCCCCCGCACCGGGGGCCGTCCCACGGCGCGGCGCTCCGCCTGCTCAGGTGCCGGTGGCGCCCCCGGGCGGGGGCCCGTCGGTGTCCGCCAGCGGTTGCGCGCGGGCGACGAGCAGGGCGACGTCGTCGTGCCCGGCGGGGTCGCGGAGCTGCCGCAGGAGCCGGTCGCAGGTCTCCTCCACGGAGGAGTACGGCGGTGACAGCAGACGCAGCAGGTCCGCCAGCCGTTCGTCGATGGGGTCGTGGCGGGTCTCGACCAGTCCGTCGGTGTACAGGACCAGGTGGTCCCCGGGTTGCAGGTCGAGCGTGGTGCTCTCGAAGGGCACGCCGCCGACGCCGAGCGGGGTGCCGGTGGGCAGGTCGAGCAGTTCGGGCGGCTTGCCCGCGCGCACCAGCACCGGGGGCAGGTGCCCGGCGGAGGCCACCTGGATGCGCCGGTGGTCCGGGTCGTAGACGGCGTACACGCAGGTGGCGATGTACGGGTCGAGACCGTGGGTGATCTTGTCCAGGTGGGTGAGAATCTGGGCGGGGTCAAGGTCGAGATCGGCGAGCGTGGAGGTGGCGGTGCGCAGGCGGCCCATGGTGGTCGCGGCGGGGATGCCGCTGCCCATGACGTCGCCCACCGTCAGGACGGTCCGGTCGTCGTCGAGCGGGATCACGTCGTACCAGTCGCCGCCGACCTCGCTGAAGGCCTGCGCGGGCAGGTAGCGGGCGGCGACCTCGAGACCGGGGTGGTGGGGCGTGAGCTGCGGCAGCAGGCTGCGCTGGAGGGTCTCGGCGGCGCTGCGGATGTGCTGGTGCAGGACGGCGTTGTCGATGCTCAGCGCGGCGGACGAGGCGAGCTCGCAGGCCAGCGTGAGGTCGTCCGCGTCGAACGGCAGGGGGTTGCGGGCGCGGGCCAGGCCCATGACGCCGATGACCTGGCCGCGGGCGATGAGCGGGACCGCCATGTCGGTGTGCACCCCGGCCCGGGCGAGCAGGCGGGCGGCGTCGGGGTCGGTGGCGATACGCGAGATGTCGCGTCGCTCCAGATGGGTGATCAGCTGCGGGCGGCCGGTGCGGATGCAGTGGGCCGCCGGATGGTCGGCGTGGTAGGTGGTGAGGCTGCCGGGCGGGACGATCGCCTCGGTGGCGTCGGTGGGATAGGCGCTCTTGACCGCCAGGGCGCGGAAGAGCGCCGGGCCCTCGCCGAGGTCCGGGCGGCCCGTCTGCAGGACGGAGTCCAGGAGGTCCACGGCGACCATGTCGGCCAGGTCGGGCACCACGACGTCGGCCAGCTCCCGGGCGGTACGCCCCACCTCCAGGGTGGTGCCGATCCGCGCCGAACCGTTGGCGATCAGGCGCAGGCGCTGCTGGGCCTGGTCGGCCTTGATGGCCGCCCGGTAGCGGTCGGTGACGTCGACCACCACGGTGGCGAGGCCCAGGACGCTGCCGTGGTGGTCCTCCAGCCGGTAGAACGACGTCGCCCAGGCGTGGTCGTGCTCGGGATCGGCGGCGGTGCGGCCCACCACCTGCTGGTCGATCACCGGCAGACCCGAGACCAGGACCTGGCGCATCAGCGTCTCCACGCCCAGGAACGGCGTGCCGGGCAGGATGTCGCGGAAGCCCCGGCCGACGTGTTCCTCCTCGGGCATGCCGTGCATGGCCGCGAGCGCCGGGTTGATGGCCAGGTACCGCAGGTCGGAGTCGAGGACGGCCAGCCCGATCGGCGCCTGGGTGACCAGCCGGGTGGACAGGGCCAGATTGCGCTCCACCTGGCGCAGGGTGGTCCGGTCGGTGGCCAGACCCAGGGCGTAGTGGTCGCCCTGGTTGTCCGTGAGGCGCATGTTGCGGAACTCGACCATTCGGGTGCTGCCGTCCTTGTGCCGGACGGGGAACGCCCCCGCCCAGCTCCGCCCGGTCGCCATCACCTCGGCGAACAGCGTGATCGCCGCGTCCTGGTGTTCGGGGCGCAGCAGGAGCGGCGCCGCGTACTGCCCGACCGCCTCGCCGCGGGTGTAGCCGAACAGCTCCTCGGCCTGCGGGCTCCACATGTCGACCCGGCCGTCGGCCTCCAGCAGCACCGCGGCGACGCCCAGCAGGTCCATCAGCCCGCTCGGCTCCACCGCACCGGCCTGCGGAAGCTCCGCAGGCTCCGGGCGCTGGTCCGCTCGCCTCATCGCACTCGCTCCTTCCACCTGCCGGCCCCGCCGGCGTACCCGCTCACCACGCGGATCAGGTGAAACGCTTTTCCCGCAGGCCAGCACCCCCCATCCACCATGCGGCACCGAGGCGTCGGCGGCCACGGGAGGCACCGGCCGGGCTCCCGTACGGCAGTGCGTCGGGCGGGGACGCGCACGGTCTCCGCCCCGGCGTCAGGCGGGGACGCGCACGGTCTCCACCCAGCTCGGCGGCTGTGGCGCGGCGGAGCCGACCAGAGGGGCGACGACACGGCAGGGCAGGCTCTCGTCGGGCCAGGGGGTGAATCCGTCGCTGGGGACGACGACGATGCCCGGGCGGTCCCGGGCCGCGAGCGCCGCCTCGATGCCGACGCGCATGTCCGTGCCGCCACCGCCGCCCAGGGTGATCTGCTCGGCGGACGTCACCCGGGACACCGCCTGCACGTCGGCGTCGCAGGCGAGCACGGTCACCCGGTTGCCCCGGATGCCCACCTCCCGCAGGACGCCGGTCACCTCCGCGAGCGCGGCGGCGAGTTCCGCGTCGCCCATGGAGCCGGAGGTGTCGACGACGACGGCGACCCGGGGCAGCGGGCGCGGCAGGCTCGGCAGGCTCGGCAGGACGACGCCGCGCAGTGCCGGGGTGCGGCGCGAGGGGCGGCGGTAGGTGTAGTCGACGGCTCCGCCGGCCCATGCGGCGGCCTCCCGGACCGCGCCGGTCAGCGCCTGCCGCCAGTCGACGGTGGGTTCCAGGACCTCCTCGGCCCAGCGCTGCCGGCCCGCGGGCAGGGAGCCGCGGGCGCGCCGGTGGGCGCGCATCGCCTCGGCGGTCTGCCGGCGCAGGGCCTGCGCCTCCACGTCGCCCAGCCGTGCGGGGCCGGCGGATTCGGGCAGTTACCAGGGCGCGGGCGTGCCGTGGGCGCCCGATCCACAGTCCGGGGTGCGCACGTGCGGCGGCAGCAGGTCGAGGTACGCCTCGAACAGCCGGCCCTCGGGGAGGCCGAAGTGGCGGGGTTCCATCCGTCCCTCGGGCAGGCGCAGGCCGTCGGCGAGGAGGTCGTCGTTGATCTCGCAGTCCTGTGCGACGTTGACGCGCTGCGGGTCGCGCTGGGCGGCGGCCGGGAGCCGGTCGGCGCGGCCGTGGTGGTCGCGCAGCAGGTGCGCCGCCTCGTGCGTCCACACGCCCGCCGGCTCCGGCACCGGCGTCGCGTCGACGAAGGCGGGCGACACGTAGCACCGCCAGTGCCGGTCCACCCCCATCGTCGGGACGTCCGTGCTCGCGACGACGGTCAGCGCGTACAGCGCCGAGGCGAGGTACGGCCGGTCGGTCGCCGCCCGGTAGCGGGCGGCGAGCAGCTTGGTCGTGTCCAGGGCGCGGCGGGCGTCCTCCGTCATCCCGGGCGCCTCACCGGCCGGCGCCGGGCAGCGCCCCGGACATCTGGAGCAGGTCGAGGAACCCGTCGATGCCGGGCGGTACGGGCCAGTCGAGCCGGCGCATCGCCGCGAGGTCGGTGACGGCCCGTGCGGCCACGTCCGGTACGCCGGCGTCCACGGCCTTGGCCAGGATCGCCCAGCCGGCCTCCCAGCGCGCTCGGGTGAGGTCGCTCTGGACGGCGGCGACCACCGCGATGAGGAACGCGAACTGCCAGCAGGCCCGTCGGGCCAGTTCGGTGAGTCTGGACGGCGGCACCGACAACGCCGGTGCCGGCAGCGCCGCTCGAGGCCCGGGCCCGCTCAGGCCGTCACCCGCTCAGGCCGTCACCCGCTCAGGCCCGGGCCGGCTCAGGTCAGGGCCCGGGCGACGAGCAGGGCGACGTCGTCCTCGCCGCCGGGGGGCCGCAGGATCTCCAGGATGCGGTCGCAGGTGTACTCGGGGTCGTGGCCCCGGGTCGTGGTGAGGGCGTCGAGAAGGGTGTTGAGGCGGGCGTCGATCGGTTCGCTCCGGGTCTCGACCAGGCCGTCGGTGTAGAGGACCAGTTGGTCGCCGGGCCGGAAGGCGACGGTGGCCGCCTCGAAGGGGACCCCGCCGACGCCCAGCGGTGCGCCCGTGGGCAGGTCGAGGAGTCGGGCGGCGTGGCCGGCGCGCATCAGCACCGGGGGCAGATGGCCCGCGAGGCAGATCCGGCACTCGCCCCGGTGCGGGTCGTACACGCAGTAGATGCAGGTGGTGATGGACTGCTCGATGCCCTGGGTGAGGTGGTCGAGGTGACGCAGGGCCTCGTCCGGCGCCAGGTCGAGTTCCGCGAACGCTCTTGCCGCGGTGCGGAGTTGACCCATGGTGGCGGCGGCGTTGATGCCGCTGCCCATGACGTCCCCGACCACCAGGGCGGTCTTGTCCCCCTGGAGGGGGATGGCGTCGAACCAGTCGCCGCCGACCTCGCTCGTGGCGCCGGCGGGCTGGTAGCGACAGCCGACGCCGAGGCCCGGCAGATGCGCGGGCGGCTCCGGGAGCAGGCTCCGCTGGAGGGTGAGGGCGGCGTGGCGCTGGGTCTGGTAGCCGCGGGCGTTGTCGATGCACACGGCGGCGCGGGCGGCCAGCTCGGCGGCGAGGAACGCGTCGTCGTCACCGAAGGGCACGGGGTTTGCGGTGCGTCTGAGGTCGAGGGCGCCGAGGACCTCGCCGCGGGCCACGAGCGGCACCGCCAGGTAGGAGTGCACGCCCGTCGCCGCGAGGAGGGTGGCGGACTCGGCGTGGCCGGCGACGCCTCCCGGCTCCCGCCGGGCGGTGTGGGGCACGAGCACCGGACGGCGGGTGTCCACGCAGTGGGCGATCAGGCGGTCGTCGCCGGAGGCGGCGCGTCCTCCGGGCGGGTCGGCCGCGCGGGTCGCTCCGGTGCGCTGGATCACCCGGACGGCGAGGGCCCCCGACCCCGCGGAGTCGGCGGGCGGCACGGGGCGCCCGTGCGGGGCGCTGTCGAGGACGACGACGGAGGCCGAGTCGGCCAGGACCGGCACGACGACGTCGGCCAGTTCCCGCGCCGTCGTCTCAAGATCGAGGGTGGTCCCGACCCGGGCGGAGGCCGCGGCGATCAGGTCGAGCCGCTGCCGGGCCCGGGCGGCCTCGGTCGCGGCCTGGTAGCGCTCCGTGACGTCGATGACGGAGTAGGCCATGCCCAGCACCCGCCCGCTGGAGTCGTCAAGACGGTAGTACGAGACGGACCAGGCGTGCTCGTGGTCCGGGTCGGCGGGCGGACGGCAGACGATGTCCCGGTCCACGACCGACTCGCCCGTCTCCAGGACGCGGCGCAGCCGTGCCTCGGGGTCCGTGTCCAGGTAGGTCAGGACCTCGCTCGCCGACCGGCCTATGCGGTCGGCCGCGGACTGCCCGGTGATGCGTTCCAGGGCCGGGTTCATGGCCACGTAGCGCAGTTCGGGGTCGAGGATGGCCAGCCCGACCGGGGACTGGGACACCAGGCGCATGGCCAGCGCGGCGTCCCGCTCGACCTGTTCCACCGTGGCCTGGTCGGCGGCGAGCCCGAGGACGTAGGTGTCGCCCAGGTCGTCCAGCAGCCGCATGTTGCGGAACTCCACCAGCCGCGTGCTGCCGTCCTTGCGCCGGACCGGGAAGGCCCCGGCCCAGTCGGCGCCGGACTCCAGCAGCTCGGTGAACAGCCTGACGACCTCGTGCTGGTGCTCCTCGTGGACGGTCAGCCGGGCCGCGTGCTCACCCAGCGCCTCCTGCGAGGTGTAACCGAACAGTTCCTCGGCCTGAGGGCTCCAGAAGACGATGCGGCCCTCCGCGTCCAGCACCACCGCGGCGACGCTCAGCAGGTCGAGCAGCCCGCTGGGCGGCGCGGCCCCCGCCGCCATCCGGCCGTCGCCCGTACCCGGGCGGGAGGGGTCCGTCGTGCCCATGTCTCATCCTCCTCCCCGCCCGGCGACCCGGCCCGCGCGGGCCGGGCG
>NZ_JAJSZC010000204.1:0-14153 GCF_036815105.1 Streptomyces sp. IBSBF 3136 | reverse complement strand
CCCCCCCCCCCCCCCCCCCCCCCCCCCCCCCCCCCCCCCCCCCCCCCCCCCCGGGGCCGCGCCGATCAGGGTCGCCGCGGCGGCCGCGCCGGCCACACCGAGGGCGGCCCGCAGCGCGCCCCTGCGGTCCATCGTGTTGAGCGACATGGGTTCTCCTTACGAGGGGCGAAGCGTTTTCGTCGGCGAGGGCCGAAGGTTTCCTTGCTACGACTTTCCAGGTCCGCCCTATCGGCGGCCTATACCGGGAATCCGCAGGTCAGGCCGGGCTTTCGGACTCGGGGTAGGGGGCCTTGCGCAGACCGGGCGAGAGCAGGGCGCACAGGGCCGTGAGGGCCATGACGGCGCTGAGGGCCAGCACCGAGCGGACCGCCCCGGTGGCCTCCAGCAGGAAGCCGGCGGCGACCGGCCCGGCCGCCATGGCACCCGAACCGACCAGGTTGGCCAGTGAGTTGGCACGGCCGCGCATCCGGTCGGGGGCGGCCCGCACCAGCAGGACACCGCCCGCCACGTTGAAGACACCGCCGACGTAGCCGCTGGCCGCGAAGAGCGCGCCGAGCGGGACGGGGTGGTGCAGGGCGGCCGCGACCGGGGCCATCAGCGCCGTCCAGGCGAGCAGCCCGCCGAGGACGAGGGTGCGCAGCCGCAGCCGGCACTGCCACCAGCCGCCGGTGAGGGCGCCGACCAGTCCCCCGGCGCCGCTCAGCGAGAGCACCAGGCCGACCTCGAACTGGGTGCCGTGGTTGTCCTGGATGCCGGACATGACGGCCAGGTTGAGGCCCTGGAACAGCACGTTGGTGACGGCGACCACCGTCATCACGGCCCGCAGGAAGGGCTGCCGCCACATCCACACCAGGCCCTCGCGGATCTCGGTGCCGAGCCGGGCGGGCGGCGCGGCCCGCTGCTGCTGAAGCTTGCCCTTGATGCCGAAGAGGCAGAGCACGGAAGCCAGTTGGGCGACGGCGGCGGCCGCGTAGGGCAGCGCAGCGGCCAGTCCGACCAGCCCGCTGCCCAGCGGCTGCCCGGCGATGGCGGCGCCGCGGGTGCGGGCCTCGTTGCCGGTGAGCGCGGCCGGCAGCTGCTCGGCGGGGACCACGCTGGGTACCGCGGCCCGCTCGGCGAGCTGGTGCAGCACCCCGAGCGCGCCCTCGGCGAACGCGGCGACGAGCAGCGCCCACAGCCAGGTGCGCCCGGTGACCAGCAGCGCCACCACCAGTCCGGCGACGAGCGTCTGGCCGAGCCCGGCGGCCACCATGACCCGCCGCCGGTCCCAGCGGTCCACGAGGGCGCCGCCCGGCAGCTGCATCACGAGCTGGGGCAGCAGCAGGGCGGTGCCGACGAGCCCGGCGTCGCCGGGTGAACCGGTGGCCCACAGCACGGTCAGCGGGTAGGCGACGGCCGTCGCCCGGCCGGCCAGCAGGGACAGCCCGGCGCCGCCCCACAGCAGCCGGAAGTCCCGGTTGCGACGCAGCGGCAGGACCGCGGGCGCGGCCGGCCTCTCCTCGAGAACCGTCACGGTGTCCCGCCCTTCCGTCGCCCGCTCCTGTTCGGCCATGAGCCACGGCACCTCCGCCGGGTCGGCGGCGGTCCGCCGTGCCGTGCCGCTCATCGGACGGCCAGCGGCGCCGGTGCCGGGGCGTGGACGTGCTCCAGGACGGCCATGGCGCTGTGCATCTTGTTGGTGGCCTGGGCGAAGGCGATGCTCATCGGGCCGTCCAGGATCTCGGCGGTGACCTCCTCGCCGCGGTGCGCGGGCAGGTCGTGCATGAAGACGGCGCGCGGGCTGGTGCGCCACAGGTCCCGGTTGACCTGGAACGGGGCGAAGATCTCCCGCCAGTTGGCGTCCGGCTTGCTGGTGCCGGTGGTCTGCCAGCGGGTGGTGTAGACGACGTCGTACGACCCGTCGAGGGCCGCCATGTCGTGCCGTTCGGTGATCCGCGCGCCGGTGCGGGCGGCGGTGGCGCGGGCCCGCTCCAGGACACCGGCGGCGAGGCCGTAGCCGGGCGGGGTGCGCAGCTCGAGGTCGACGGCCGGGTACCGGGTGAGCGCGAGGGCGAGGGCGGCGGCGGTGTTGTTGCCCTCGCCGACGTACAGCACGCGCAGGCCCTCGACGCGGCCGAAGTGCCGCAGCAGCGTGGTCAGGTCGGTGAGCGCCTGGGTGGGGTGCTCCTCGGCGCTCATGGCGTTGACCACCGCCATGCGGCGCTGGCTCGCCCAGCCGCGCAGCTCGGCCTCCGGTCCCGCGGTGCGGGCGACCAGGACGTCGAGCATGCCGGAGAGCACCCGGCCGGTGTCCTCGGTGGTCTCCCCCGTGTTGAGCTGGAGGTCGCCGGGGCCGTAGGCGATGAGGGAGGCGCCGAGCCGCAGCGCCCCGGAGGAGAACGCGGTGCGGGTGCGGGTGGAGGTCTTGGCGAAGTAGACGCCGGCGACCAGGCCCTCCAGGGGCCGCGCCGGGCCGGCGATCCCGGCGGAGAACTCCGCGCCGCGCCGCACCACCTCGTGCAGTTCCGGATCGGTGAGGTCGTCGATGGAGACGAGGTGGCGCACGCGGCGCCCGTCCGTGCGGACGTCCATGGGGATCAGCCTTCCGTGTGCGGGTCGTCGGCGCGCCCGTCCAGCGCGGCGGCCGCCCGGGCGATGGTGTGGTGGCGCAGTGCCGTGTGCAGGTCCAGCGCGAGCCCGGCCCGCCGTGCGGCCACCAGCAGCGGCGGCACGAGCAGCGAGTCGCCGCCCAGGTCGCGGAAGTCGTCGTGGACGCCGACCTGTGCGAGGCCGAGCACCTCGGCCCACACGGCGGCGAGCCGGTGTTCGGTCGGCGTACGCGGCGGGGCGTAGGGGTGGACGGCGGCCGCGGTCGCGGCGCGCTCGGCGAGGGCGCCGCGGTCGCGCTTGCCGTGGGTGGTCAGGGGCAGTTCGGCGACGACGCTGACGGTGGCCGGGACGAGCGCGGCGGGCAGCACCGCGCGCAGCCGGTCGCGGAGCGCGGCGACCTCCACCGGCTGCCCGTCCGCGGGGACCACCCAGGCGGCCAGGCGCCGCCCGCCGTCGGCCGCGGGTACCGCGCTGACCAGCGCGTCCCGTACGGCCGGGTCGGCGGTGAGTGCCGCCTCCGCCTCGCCGGGCTCGACGCGGTGGCCGCGGATCTTGACCTGCTGGTCGGCGCGTCCGGCGAACTCCAGGGTGCCGTCGGCGAGCCGGCGCGCCAGGTCGCCGGTGCGGTACAGCCGGGTGCCGGGCAGGCCGTAGGGGTCGGGGACGAAGGCGAGGGCGGTGAGGCCGGGACGGCCGGTGTAGCCGCGGGCGAGTCCCTCGCCGCCGAGCCAGACCTCGCCGGTGACGCCGTCGGGCACGGGCCGCAGTGCGGCGTCGAGGACGCGGACCAGGACGCCGGGCAGCGCGGAGCCGAGCGGGACGAGCGTGCGCCCGGTCCTGGGCCGCACCCGGGTGAAGGTGGCGGCGACGGTGGCCTCGGTGGGCCCGTACTCGGCGGCGAGCTCCATGCCGCCGCCGGCGGCCGTGATCCGGGCGGCCACCCGCTCGGCCTGGGCGGTCGGGTAGGCGTCGCCCGCGCACACCGCGAGCGCCGCCAGGCCGGCCAGCTCGTGGTCGCTCAACTGGTGCTCCAGCAGGGCGAGATGGCCGGGGGTGAGGCCGATGAAGGCGTACGGTGCGCGGCTCAGCAGCAGCGGGCCGAAGTCGCCGGTCTCGTACAGCTGCGGCAGCACGTGCACCGGCTGTCCGGTCATCAGCGGCGCGTACAGCGCCGGCATCCCGAGGTCGAAGCCGACCGGGGTGAACCAGGGCGCTCCGCCGCCGTCGGCCGCGTACTCGCGCACGGCCCAGTCGAGGTAGTGGGCGAGCGCCCGGTGGGAGACCTCGACGCCCTTGGGTGTGCCGGTCGAGCCGGAGGTGTGCAGGACGTAGGCGAGCCGGTCCGGGTCGTGCCGCAGGCCGAGCGGCGAGCCGTCGCCGTCGTGGGCCGCCTCCTCGGCGAGCACCACCCCGGCGGCGACCGGCCGGTCCGCGTACGACGCCTGCGTGACCGCGAGTTCGACCCGCGCCGTGGCGATCCGCGCGTCGGGGGTGCACGGGTCGACCGGCACCTGCACGGCGCCCGCCTTCCACACCCCGAGCAGCGCGGCGACCAGGTCGGGGCCGCGGTCGAGGAGCACCGCGACCCGGGTCTCGGCGCGGGCGCCGAGGGCGCGCAGCCTGCGGGCGATGCGGTTGGCGCGGGCGTCGAGGTCGCCGTACGACACCGTGCAGCCGGTGCCGTTCAGGGCGGTCGCCCAGGGGGTGCGGGCGGCCTGTGCCTCGAAGGCGGCCAGGGTGTCCGTCGGAGTGTCGGGGTGCGGCAGCGCGGGCGCCTTGAGCCGGGCGCTTTCGTGGGCGTCCGGGAAGGCGCCGGTGCAGTCGCCGTCGGCGCCCGCGCGGGCCATCTCGGTGAGCACGGCCGCGTACAGCCGCAGCAGCCGGTCGGCGGCGGCGCGGGAGAGGGTGCCGGTGCGGGAGGCCAGCGACAGGTGGCCGCGCACGGGGGTGCCGACGACCACCGGGAACTCGTTGGGGCTGTCGTCCCGGCTGGCCATGATGTCGATCAGCTCGGTGTCGACCTGGTGGAAGTCCAGGTAGTGGAAGAGGATGTCGATCAGGTGCCGTTCGCCGCCGGGCACCCGCATCGCGGGCATCGGGAAGCGGCGGTGCGGCCACAGCTCGACCTCGTGCCCGAACACCTGCCGGGCCAGCTCGCCCCAGGTGCGGGCGCCCCGCTCGTAGGGGAACGGGACCGAGTTGAGGTACATGCCGGAGACCGTCTCGGCGCCGGCCTGCTCCGGCCGGGCGTCGGCGACCATGCCACCGCGGAAGGCGTGCGCCGGGGTGAGGAGCGAGAGCACCTTGCTGTGCGCGGCGTGCAGCACGCTCTTGTACGGCACCTCGGCGGCCGTGGCCAGGGCCCGCAGCCCCGGCTCCAGTCCGTCGAGCGGGAGGTCGAGGCGGTAGCGCTCGTCGGGCCCGTCGGGGTCGCCGGCCCAGCCCGCGGGCACGGTGAACTTCTCGTGTCCCTCGACGACCCGGCGCCAGTACTCCTGGTCGGCCGGGTCGGCCAGGGAGCGCAGCTCGGCGGCGATGAAGTCGGCGTAGCGGACGGCGGGCCGGGGCGGGGCGGGCGCGGGCTCGCGGCCGCGGCTCAGCTCGCGGTAGGCGCGCAGGAGTTCCATGAGCTGGGAGTGGTAGCTCCAGCCCTCGATGACGGGGTGGCACTCGGTGATGGACAGCCACCAGCTCTCGTCGTCCAGCAGGTGCACCGCCATCCGCATCAGCGGCCCCCGGGCGAGGTCGAACAGCTCGGCCCGGTCGCGGTCGGCGAACTCCCACAGGGCGCTCTGCCGGCGCTCGGCGGGCAGGTGCCGCAGGTCCTCGTGGACGACGGGCATGGTCGCCGCGGCGTGCACGAGCTGGAGCGGCTCGGAGTACCCGGCCAGCGCGAAGGAGGTGCGCATCACCTCGTGCCGCTCGGTGATCAGGTCGGTGGCGCGGCGGAAGGCGTCCGGATCGAAGGGCAGGTCGTCGCGGATCCGGAAGGAGGTGATGTTGTGGTAGCGGTTCTCGCCGCTGCCGCCGTGCATCTCGACGAGCATCCCGGCCTGGATGCGGGAGAGCGGGTAGGCGTCGGTGACGTCGTCGGGCAGCGCGGCCCGGTCGGCGGCGCCGATCAGCGCGAACGGCTCGACCGGCACGAAGGCGCCGGTGCCGGTGGCGCCGTCGCGCGGCACGGCGGCGCGCAGCCGGGCCACGGTGCGGTGCTCGAAGACATCCCGCACGGTGGTCTCCCAGCCGGCCGCGCGGAGCGCGCCGACCAGGGCGACCGCGCGCAGCGAGTCCCCGCCCAGGTCGAAGAAGTTGTCGTGCACGCCGACCGTGTCGAGGCCGAGCACCTCGGCCCACACGGCGGCCATCGCCCGCTCGTCGTCGTCCCGGGCCTCGACGTGCTCGCCGACGGCGGTCGCGGCCCGGCCCGGGGCGGGCAGCGCGCGCCGGTCGAGCTTGCCGTTGCCGGTCAGCGGCAGCGCCTCCAGGCGCAGGTAGGCGGTGGGCACCATGTACGGCGGCAGGGTCTCGCCGAGCCGGTCGCGCAGCGCGGCCGGAGTGAGCGCCTCCTCGTCGGCGCCCTCGGCGGGCACCAGGTAGGCGACGAGCTGCTGGTCGCCCGGGGTGTCCTCGCGGACCAGGGCGACGGCCTCGGCGACGGCGGGGTGCGCGGCGAGGGCGGTCTCGATCTCGCCGGGTTCGATGCGGTAGCCGCGCAGCTTGACCTGGTGGTCGACGCGGGCCAGGAAGTCGAGGTTGCCGTCGGGCAGCACCCGGGCCACGTCGCCGGTGCGGTAGAGGCGGGCGCCGGGCGGGCCGTAGGGGTCGGGCAGGAAGCGCTCGGCGGTGAGGCCGGGGCGGCCCGCGTAGCCGCGGGCGAGGCCGACGCCGCCGACCCACACCTCGCCGGGCACGCCGACGGGGAGCGGGCGCAGCCGGTCGTCGAGGACGTACATGGTGGTGTGCGGGATGGCGCGCCCGATGGAGACCAGTTCGGTGGCCACGGGCCCGTCGAGGAAGTACGCGGAGTTGCCGACGGTGATCTCGGTGGGCCCGTACTCGGCGGCGAGCCGGGTGCCGTGCGGTCCGGCCGCCGCGGCCCACCGCTCGGCGAGCCGGGCGGTGAAGGAGTCGCCGGCGGCGATGACGAGTCCGGCCAGCGCCCCGATCTGCTCGTCGGTGAGCTGCTGGGTGAGCAGGTGCAGGTGGCCGGGGGTGAGCTTGACGAAGGCGTACGGGCCGCCCGCCGCGAGCAGCGCGCCGAGGTCGGCGGTGTCGAGGTCCTGCGGCAGCAGGTGCACGGCCTGCCCGGTCATCAGGGGCGCGTACAGGTCGGGGACGCCGAGGTCGAAGGCGACCGAGGAGAACAGCGGCGCTCCCCCGGTGCCGGCGCTCGCGTAGGCCCGCACGGTCCAGCCGAGGTAGTTGGCCAGGCCCCGGTGGGTGATCTGCACGCCCTTGGGCCTGCCGGTGGAGCCGGAGGTGTAGATGACGTAGGCGAGCCGGTCGAGGTCGTGGGCGCGCGGCAGCGGGGCGTCGGCGGTCTCGATCGCGGCCCGTTCGGCGGCGTCGTCGACGACGATCCGGCGTACGCCCTGGAAGCGTTCGGCGTGCCGCGACTCGGTGACCACGAGCGTGGTGGCCGTCTGGTCGAGCATGTAGGCGATGCGGTGGTCCGGGTAGGCCGGGTCGATCGGCACGTAGGCCGCTCCGGCGCGCCAGATGCCGAGGAGCACGGCGACCAGGTCGGGGCCGCGGTCGAGCAGGACGCCGACGGTGCTCTCCTCTCCGGCGCCGAGCGTGGCCAGGCGGCGGGCGAACCGGTCGGCGCGGGCGTCGAGTTCGGCGTAGCTGACGGTGGTGTCCGCGTGCCGCAGGGCCACCGCGTCCGGGGTGGCGGCCATCTGCGCGGCGATGGTGTCGGGCACCTGGCGCAGTCCGGCCAGGTCCAGGGGCCGGTCGGTGCCCACGGGTTCGGCGGGGCCGTCCAGCAGCAGGGCGCGCTCGGTGGCGGAGAGCAGGTCCAGGTCGGCGACCGGGGTGCCGGGGGCGGCTGCGACGGCGGCGAGCAGCGCGGTGTAGTGGGCGGTGACGCGCTCGGCGGTGGCGCTGTCGAAGAGGGCGGTGGCGTACTCCAGGCTGCCGTGCAGGGAGCCGTCGGCGCGCTCGGTGAGGTGCAGGGTGAGGTCGAAGCGGGCGATGCGGCCGGCGGCGGGCACGGGTGAGGCGGTGACGCCGGGCAGCGCGGGGCCGTCGGCGCCGTCACCGCCCACCAGGTCGAACATCACCTGGAAGACCGGTGTGGTGGACAGGTCGCGCTGGGGCTCCAGTTCGTCGGCGATCCGGTCGAACGGGGTGTCCTGGTGGTCGAAGGCGTCCAGGACGGCGCCCCGGCTGTCGGCGAGGAACTCCCGGAACGGTGTGCCGGGCCGCCAGCTCGCCCGCATCGCGAGCGTGTTGTAGGCGTAGCCGGCCATGCGGCGCAGCTCGGGGCGGGTCCGGCCGCTGGAGGCGGTGCCGACGCAGACGTCGGTCTTCCCGGCGTACCGGCCGAGCAGCAGCTGCCAGGCGCCGAGCAGCGCCATGAAGGGGGTGGCGCCGGTCTCCTGCGCCAGAGCGCGTATCCGCCCGGCGACGTCCGCGGCCACGTCGAAGTCGGTGACGGCGCCGCCCCAGTCCCGGACGGCGGGCCGCGGCCGGTCGGTGGGCAGCCCGAGCGGGCCGGTCCCGGCCAGCCGGTCCCGCCACCACTGAAGGCCCGCGCGCCCGGCGGGCGCCTCGTGCCGTGCGGTGGTCCAGGCCGCGTAGTCGGCGTACTGGACGGGGAGTGCGGGCAGCAGTCCGTCGAGCTCACGGTCCTCGGCCGCGGCCGTGTAGTAGGCGGACAGGTCCTCCAGCAGCAGCGGCCGGGTCATCGCGTCGCAGGCGATGTGGTGGACCACGGCGACCAGCACGTGGTCGTCCGGTGCGAGCCGGAACAGCCGTACGCGCAGGGGGTGTTCGGTGGCGAGGTCGATGGGCCGGCCGGCCTCCGCCTCGGTGCGGGCGACGGCTTCGGCGTCGCGGTCCCGCGCCGGGTGGTCCTGGGCGTCCACCACGGCGAAGTCCGCGGGTCCGGCCGGGTCGACGACCTGGCGGGGTTCGGTGCCGTCGAGGACGTAGCGGGTGCGCAGGATCTCGTGGCGGGCGGCGAGGGCGTCGACGGCCCGGCGCAGCGCGTCCGGGTCGACGGCGCCGCGCAGCCGGTACGCCATGGGCAGCAGGTACTCGGGGCTGTCCGGGTCGAGCTGGTGCAGGAACCACAGCTGGCGCTGGCCGGACGACAGCACGAGCGGCCGGCTGCGGTCGGCGGGCGGGATCGCGGCCGGCTGCGGCCTGGCGGTGCCCCTGCGGGCGGCGAGCCGGCGGCGCAGCAGCTCGGCCCGCAGCTCGTCCTTGGTGGGCGCGGTGGGTGCGGTCACGGCTGGTACTCCCGGTGGGCGTGGGCCAGTTCGGCCTCGGTGAGCGATTCGATCTCGGCGCGTACGGCGTCCTCGACGGCGGTGGCGAGGCCCTGCACGGTGGGCCGCTCGAACACGGCCCGCAGCGGCAGCTCCACGTCGAACTCCTCGTGGATCCGGGCGATCACCCGGGCCGCCTTCACGGAGTTGCCGCCGATCCGGAAGAAGCCCTGGCGGGCGCCGACCCGGCGGGTGGTGCCGGGGCCGTACAGCTCCTCGGCCCAGATCTCGGCCAGTGCCTCCTCCACCGGGCCCTCGGGCGCGGTGTAGGGCTCGTCGGCGAGGGCGGCGGCCAGGTCCGGCACGGGCAGCGCGGCGGTGTCGACCTTGTTGTGGCGGGTGAGCGGCAGCCGCTCCAGGCGGACCAGCAGCGCGGGCAGCATGTAGTCGGGCAGCCGCACGGCGCAGTGGTCGAGCAGCTCGCTCTCGGCGGGGCCGCCGGTGCCCTCGGCGGGGGTGAAGTAGCCGACCAGCGCGGCCTCGGAGCCGCCGGTGTGGACGGTGACGTAGGCCTGGCCGACCGCGGGGTGCTCGGTGAGCACCGCCTGCACCTCGCCGGTCTCCACCCGGCGGCCGCGGATCTTGACCTGGCCGTCGGCGCGGCCGGCGAACTCCAGGGTGCCGTCGGGCCGCATCCGGGCCCGGTCGCCGGTGCGGTAGAGCCGGGCGCCCGGGGCGCCGTACGGGTCGGGCACGAACGCGGCGGCGGTCGGGGCGGGCCTGCCGTGGTAGCCGAGGGCGAGCCCGGTGCCGCCGACGCACAGTTCGCCGGTGACGCCGTACGGCACGGGCCGCAGCCGGTCGTCGAGGACGCGGGCGGTGACGTGCGGGTAGGGGTGGCCGACGGGCACCGCGGTGGCCGTGTCGTCGGCGTCCCAGCGGGTCGCGGCGATGGTGGTCTCGGTGAGCCCGTACTCGTTGATGAACCGCATCAGACGGCGGGACAGGTCGCGGGCGAGCACGGGCGGGCAGGGCTCGCCGCCGGTCTGGCCCACCACCGGGCGGTGGCCGAGGCCGGCGTCGATCAGCATCTGCCAGTGCGGCGGGGCCACCTGGAGGTGGCTGACCTCGTGCAGGTCCATCAGCCGCAGCTGCGCGGCGTGGTCGCGCTGCTCGGTCTCGCGGGCCAGCACGACCCGGCCGCCGGCCACCAGCGGCATGAACAGCTCGGTGCAGGAGATGTCGAAGGTGACCTGGGCGAGCGCCAGCCAGGCGTCGTCCGGCCCCTGCCCGAAGTCGAGGTGGGCCTGGGAGGCGCGCAGCATGGCGAGCAGCGAGCGGTGGGCGACGGCGACGCCCTTGGGACGGCCGGTGGAGCCCGAGGTGTACATCACGTAGGCGAGGCGGTCGGGGTCGTCGTGCGCCTGGGACGCGGGCGCGGGCCCGGCCGGGTCCTCGGCGAACCCGGTGGTCAGCACGGCACCGGAGAACCGGCCCGCCAGGCGCTGCGCGCCCGCGTCGTCGGTGACGACGGCCAGCGCGCCGGAGTCGGTCAGCACATGGGTGTTGCGCTCGACGGGCGCGGCCGGGTCCAGGGGCACGTAGGCGGCGCCCGCCTTCCAGACGCCCAGGAACGCGGCGAGCAGGTCGGGGCCGCGGCCGAGCTGGACGGCGACGACCGCGCCGGGTCCGGCGCCGAGGTCGCGCAGCCGGGCGGCGAACTGCCCGGCCCGGCGCTCCAGGCGCGCGTAACTCCAGCTCTCGTCGCCGCAGACCAGCGCGGTGTCGTCCGGTGCCCGGCGGGCGACGGCCGCGATCGCGGCGTGCACGGTGGTGTCCTCGGGGGTGCCGGCGTCGGTGCCGGTGCCGGGTTCGGGCCTGCCCAGGCCGCTCGCCAGCAGTCCGGCGCGCAGCACCGGGGGCAGGATGTCGGCCTCTTCCAGGCACCGGGCCGGGTCGTCGGTGACCGACTCCAGCAGCCGGACCCAGCAGGCGGTCAGGCGCTCGACGGTGGCCGCGTCGAACAGCGCGGTGGCGTACTCGGCGAGGCCGAGCAGGGAGCCGTCGGCCCGGCGCTGGAGCACCAGGGTGAGGTCGGTGCGGGCGGTGCGCCAGGCGCCGCGGAAGGCGTCCGCGTCGGCGGCGCCGACCGCGGTGCCGGTGCGGCCCTCCTCGTGCACGTCGAACATCACCTGGTACAGCGGCGTGCGGGCCGGGTCGCGGGTGTCGTCCAGTTCCTCCACCAGCCGGTCGAAGGGCAGTTCCTGGTGGGCGAACGCCTCGCGGGCGGTGTCCCGGACCCGGACCAGCGCGTCCCGGAACGGCGTGCCGGGGCCCGCGTCGCAGCGCAGCACCAGCGTGTTGAGGAAGTAGCCCGCCACGTCGGCGACCTCGGCGCCGGAGCGGCCGGCGACGGGCACCCCGACCGGGATGTCCCAGCTTCCGGTGAACCGGGCGACCAGCGCGGCGAAGGCGGTGAGCAGCGTCTGCTGGAGGGTGGCCCCGCAGCTGCGGCCCAGGGCGGCGGCCCGTTCGGCGAGCGGGGCGGGCACGGTGAACACGTGGGCGGCACCGGCCGCGTCGCGGGTGGCGGGGCGGGGCCGGTCGGCGGGCAGCTCGACCGGCACGACGCCGTCCAGCTTCCGCTTCCAGTAGTCCAGTTCGCTCGCCACGAACGCGTCGGTGAGGCGGCGGCGCCGGTGCGCGGCGTGGTCGGCGTACTGCACGGGCAGCTCGGGCAGCCGGGCGTCGGTGCCGGTGTGGGCGGCCTCGGCGAGCGCTCTGAGGTCGCGTTCGAGGACCACGGAGGTCCAGCCGTCGCAGGCGATGTGGTGGATGCTCAGGACGAGCGTGAGGGTGTCCCGGCCGCGGACCGCGAGGGCCCGGCGCACCGGCCCGTACGCCAGGTCGAAGGGGAGCGTGAACTCCTCGGCGACCAGGGCGTTCAGTTCCCCGGCGGTGTCGGCGCACGCGGTGCGCAGCTCCCACTCGGCGGGCAGGTCGGCGATCTGCACCGGCTCGGCACCCCGGAGGGCGTAGCGGGTGCGCAGGATCTCGTGCCGCTGGGCGAGCGCGGTCAGGGCGGCGCGCAGGGTGGCGTCGTCGTAGACGGCGGGCAGCGTCAGGAAGACCGGCGCGTTCCACTCGGCGCTGCCCGGGCGCAGCCGGTCCAGCAGCCACATGCCCTGCTGGCCCGGGGACAGGGGCAGCCCGCCCGGGTCGCGCGGCACCGGGCCCACGGGCTCGTCGGCGGCCGGCGCGGTGTCCGCGGCGCGTGCGGTGAGCAGCTCCGCCTGCTGCTCGACGGTGGTCGCGGTGAGCAGGGCCGTCGCCGGGACGGTGCGGCCCGCGGCCTGGGACAGGCCGGCGGCCAGCTTGTTGAGCATCAGCGAGGAGCCGCCGAGCTGGAAGAAGTCGTGCAGGGCGCCGATCTCGTCGGCCGGGGTGCCGGTGAGCCGCGCCCACTCCTCGGCCACCGCGCGCTCGGCCGGGGTGCGCACCGGCAGGTGGGCGGTGTCGGCGGAGGCGTCGGCGGGGTCGGGCAGCGCGGACCGGTCGATCTTGCCGTTGGGGGTGAGCGGGAACTCGGTGACCGGGACGTAGGCGGTCGGCACCAGCGGGTCGGGCAGCGCGCCGCGCAGGAAGGCGCGCAGCTCCTGCGGGCGCAGCGCCTCGCCTCGGGACTGCACCCAGGCGACCAGCCGGTACCCGCCGGTGCCGTCCGGTACGGCGGCGGCGACGGCGGCCCGCACCCAGGGGTGGGCGGCGAGCGCGGCCTCCACCTCGCCGGGCTCGATGCGCACACCGTTGACCTTGACCTGGTGGTCGAGGCGGCCGAGGTACTCCAGGGTGCCGTCGGCCCGCCAGCGCACCCGGTCGCCGGTGCGGTAGAGGCGCTCGCCGGGGCGGTGCGGGTCGGGTACGAAGCGCTCGGCGCTCTGGCCGGGGCGGCCCAGGTAGCCGAGGGCGAGCCCGACGCCTCCCGCGTGCAGTTCGCCGGGGACGCCGACCGGGGCCGGGCGGCCCGCCGTGTCCAGCACGACCACCCGCATGTTTCCGATGGGGCGCCCGATCGGCACCGCGCCGGTGTCCTGGGCGGGGTCCCAGCGGTGCTCGGTGATGTCGACGGACGCCTCGGTGGGTCCGTAGGTGTTCCAGATCTCGGCGCCGGGGGCGCGCTCGGCGAGCGCCCGGCACAGTTCGGCGTGCAGCGGCTCGCCCGCGCTGAACAGCAGGCGCAGACCGCCGGCCCGCTCCCAGCCCGGCTCCTCGACGAGCCGCCGGTACAGCGAGGGCACGCCCTGGAGGACGGTCACACCCCGGTCGGCGGCGGTGCGCAGCAGGGCCGCCGGGTCACGCTCGGCGCCCTCGGGGGCCGGCACGACCGCGCCGCCCGAGATCAGCGGGGCGAACAGTTCGAGTCCGGCCGCGTCGAAGCCGACGGTGGTCTTGAACAGCATCCGGTCGCCGGCGCCGAGCCGGTGGCGGTGGGCCAGCCAGCGCACCCGGTTGGCGATGCCGCCGTGCGGCACCAGGACGCCCTTGGGGCGGCCGGTGGAGCCGGAGGTGTGCAGGACGTAGGCGGGGCGGTCGCCGTCGGCGGCGAACTCGACCTTCTCGTACGGCGCTTCGCGGTCCACTGACTCGACGGTGATGCGGTGCCGGGCGGTGCCGGGCAGCCGGTCCTCGGTGGCCCGCTCGGTGAGCACCACGGGGTGCGCGGTGTCCTCCAGCACGGCCTCCAGGCGGGCCGCCGGGTGCTGCGGGTCCAGCGGCACGTACGCGCCGCCCGCCTGCCACACCCCGAGGAACGCGGCGACCAGCTCGGGCCCGCGCCGCAGGCACACCCCGACGAAGTCGCCGGGCCGCACCCCGGCCGCGCGCAGCCGGGCGGCGATGCGCCCGGCCAGCTCGGCCAGTTCGGCGTAACGGACGGCGCTTCCGTCGGCGCGCAGCAGGGCGGGCGCGTCCGGGGTGCGCCCGGCCTGGGCCGTGAACAGCGCGGGGAGCAGCAGACGGCCGGGGACGCGTCCCGACTTCGCAGGCTCGTTCACGATCTCTCCTCCATCGGGATCTTCCGGATCGGCGGTCGGTTGGGGGGCCGGGCACCCGGGGTGGCTTCGGGGG
>NZ_JAJSZC010000203.1:0-14219 GCF_036815105.1 Streptomyces sp. IBSBF 3136 | reverse complement strand
CACCCGGGACCGCCCGACCCCGCGCCGAACGCACGCTCCCCCCGCCGGCGCTGCGACGATGGACTCCCAGACCTCCCAGTCATCCCAGTCACCCCAGTCACCCCACACGTTCCAGGTCGACCTGCGCGGTCTGGTGGACCTGCTCTCCCATCACCTCTACTCCAGCCCCAAGGTCTACCTGCGCGAGCTGCTGCAGAACGCCGTGGACGCCATCACCGCGCGCCGGGCCGAGGAGCCCTCGGCGCCCGCCCGGGTGCGGCTGCACGCCGCGGACGGGTCGCTGCGCGTGGAGGACACCGGCGTCGGGCTCACCGAGTCGGACGTGCACAGCCTGCTGGCGACCATCGGGCGCAGCTCCAAGCGGGCGGACGGCCTGCAGGAGGCCAGGTCCGACTTCCTCGGCCAGTTCGGCATCGGCCTGCTGGCCTGCTTCGTGGTCGCCGAGCGGATCCGCGTGGTCAGCCGCAGCGCCCGTACGCCCGGGGCACCGCCCGTGGAGTGGACGGCGAGCGACGACGGCTCCTACACCGTGCGGACCCTGCCCGACGAGGCGCGGCCGGAGCCGGGCACCACCGTGCACCTGACGGCCCGGGCGGGCGCTGCCGAGTGGCTCTCGCCCGAGCGCGTCCTCACCCTGGCCCGGGACTTCGGGTCGCTGCTGCCCTACGACGTCCGGGTGGGCGAGGAGGCGGTCACCGACCTGCCCGCGCCCTGGGACCGGCCGTATCCCGGCCCGTCCGCGCGCAGGGTGGCCCTGGCCCGGCACTGCCACGAGCTGTTCGGCTTCTCCCCGCTGGACTCGATCGACCTGGACCTGCCGCTGGCCGGGATCCGGGGCGTGGCCCATGTGCTGCCGTCGGCGGTCAGCCCGGCGCAGCGGGCCACGCACCGCGTGCACCTGAAGGGCATGCTGCTCACCGAACGGGCCGAACAGCTCCTGCCCGACTGGGCGTTCTTCGTGCGCTGCGTCCTGGACACCGACAGTCTGCGGCCCACGGCCTCGCGGGAGTCGCTGTACGAGGACGAGACCCTGGCGGCCGTACGGGAGGCGCTCGGCGAAAGGATTCGGTCCTGGCTGACCGGGCTCGCGGCCGGCGATCCGGAACGGCTGTCCGCGTTCCTCGCGGTGCACCACCTGGGGGTGAAGTCCCTGGCCCGGCACGACGCGGACATGCTGCGCACGATGCTGCCGTGGCTGCCGTTCGAGACGACCGACGGTCAGCTGTCCCTGGAGGAGTTCGCGCAGCGGCACCCCGTGGTGCACTTCACGCGGACGGTCGAGGAGTACCGGCAGGTCGCGCCCATCGCCGCGGCCCAGGGCGTCGGGGTGGTGAACGGCGGCTACACGTACGACAGCGAGCTGGTCGAGGCGCTGCCGTCGGTGCGGCCGGGGACGGTGGTCGCCGAGCTGGACGCGGACACCGTGACCGCGCACCTGGACGCCGTCGACCCGGCCGAGGAGCTGGCGCTGTCCGGTTTCCTCGCGGCCGCGCGCGCGAAGCTCGACCCGCTGGGCTGTGACGTCGTGCTGCGCGCCTTCCATCCGCTGTCCGTGCCCGCGCTGCACCTGGACGACCGGACCGCCCGGCACGAGCAGGCGCGGGCCGAGGCCGAGGAGCAGGCCGACGAGCTGTGGGCGGGCATCCTGGGCTCGCTGCGCGGCAGCGCCCCGCGCGCGCGTCTGGTGCTCAACCACCTCAACCCGCTGATCCGCCGGATCAGTTCGCTGCGGGACCCGGAGCTGATCGGCACCGCGACCGAGTCGCTGTACGGGCAGGCCCTGCTGATGGCGCAGCGGCCGCTCAGGCCGGCCGACTCCGCGCTGCTCAACAGGGCGTTCATCGGCCTCCTGGAGTGGGCCACACACGGGGAGAACGGTCGCTGATGGACGAGATCACCGACTTCGACGCGCTGCGCCGGGCGATGGCGGAGAACTCCGAGCGGCCGGAGGGTCCGGCGCGCAACGCGCGCGCGGAGCAGCTGCTCGCCGACGCCGAGCGGCTGAACGTCCCGCTCGCCGTGATCGAGGCGCTCGGGCACCAGCTGAAGGTCTACAACTACAGCTCCGAGAAGGACCGGATGTTCGTCCCGTTCGCGCGGCTGCTGCGCATGTGGGACGAGCGGCCGGAGGACTTCGACGAGTACGAGGCGCACTCGCTGCACTGGGTCTTCAAGTGGGTGTCGGCGGGCATGCTGGACCAGCCGCACATCCCGCTGGCCTCGGTGGAGAAGTGGCTCGGCGAGATGGAGCACCGCTACCGGCTCGCGGGGCATTCGGAACGGGCGGTGCGCAGCGCGGAGTTCAGTGTGGCGGCGCACGTCGGTGATCTGCCGCGGGCGGAGCGGGCGTACGCCGCGTGGCTGGCCGCCGACCGGGACCGGATGGCCGACTGCCACGCCTGTGAGCTGCACGGGCAGGGCGCCTGGCAGGTCGAGCGCGGCCGGGACGAGGAGGCGCTGCGGCTGTGGGGGCCGGTGCTGGAGGGCGAGTACAGCTGCGCCCACGAGCCGCACACGGTCCTCGCCTCGTCGCTGGTGCCGTTGCTGCGGCTGGGCCGCGTCGACGAGGCCCGCGCCCACCACCTGCGCGGTTTCCGCCTGGTGCGCCCGATGGAGAGCATGCGGGGCGCCTACGCGGATCACGTGGAGTTCTGCGCGCTGACCGGGAACGAGGCGCGCGGTCTTGAACTGCTGGCGGAGCGTCCGGCGTACTTCACGGACACCGGGCACCCGCGCAGCCGGCTGGACTTCCTGACCGTGGTCGCGCTGCTGATGGACCGGCTGTGCGCGCTGGGCCTGGGCGAGCGGCGGGTCCCGGGCCCCGCGGGGCGGGTGTGGAGCGCGCGGGAACTGGGCGCTCACGCGCGCGTGGAGGCGCTGGAACTGGCCGCGCGGTTCGACGGGCGCAACGGCACCTCGCACATCGGTGACCGCGCCCGCGCGCGCATGGCCCAGAGCCCCCTGGTGGAGCGGCTGCCGCTGGGTGTCCGCCGGGTGCGCTCGGCGCCCGTGGCCGCGCCGGCGGCCGCGGAGAGTGCCGACCGGCCGGTGCCGCCGGACCTGCCGGATCTTCCGGCGCTGATCGCCGAGGCGCGGCGGCTGGCGGAGACCCTGCGGCCGGGTGCCCTGGAGGCGTGGGCGGCGGTCGCACGGGCCGCCGAGGGCGCCGAGCTGGAGCCACGGGCCCGCGCGGAGGTCGCGGACCACGAGGCGATGGCGCGTGGCCCCGAGGGCCTCGCCCTGTTCGAGCGGGCCGCGCGGCTGTACGCGGAGGCGGGCGATCCCGGGGAAGCCCTGGCGGCACGCGCGCGCGGGGCGTACGTACGCGCGCTGACGGGTGACGTGGACGCGGCACTGACGGCGGTCGGCGGACCGTACGACGAGGTGCTCGCGCTGTACGCCGAGGACGCCACCGGGGTACGGCAGACGGCGTCGGTGGTGATGAGCCGTGCGCGGATCCTCATGCGCCGGGTGCACGAGGAGGTGCCGGAGGCCGGGGGTCCCGCGGTGGGCGCCCCGGGCGACCGAGGGCCGCGGGCTGGTGCGCACGGGGTGCTCGTCGAGGCCGAGCGGGCCGTGCGGGAGGTGCTGGCCCTCGTCGAGGGGCGTACGGGCGACGACGTGCGGACGGCCGCCCGGGCGGCCGAGGCGCGGGCGATGCTCGCCGAGCTGGCCGGGCTCTCGGGGCAGGAGCCGGAGGCGGTACGGCTGCTCAGGCGGGCCGCCGCCGAGTACGTGGCCGCCGGGCTGCCGTGGTTCGCGGTGGAGCACGAGGTGGGGGCGGCCGCGCTGGCGCACGGGCTCGGCGACCTCGGCGGGGCGGAGCAGGCGCTGCGGTCCGCTCTTGAGCACGGCGGTCCCTATGTGGAGCCGTCCGGCCGCGCCCAGCTGCACCTCCAGCTCGCGGAGCTGATCGGTGGCCGCGGCGAGGCCGGTGAGGCGGCGGAGCACGCTCTGGAGGCCGCGCACTGGGCCGACGAGGCGGGCGACGGCGCCATTCTGGGTACCTGGGCCCGGCACCAGCTGGGCGGGCTGCTGCTGCGCGAGGGCCGGTACGCGGAGGCCGCCGAGGTGCTGGAGTCGGCGCTGCCCGACCTGTCCGTGGAGACGCACGGCGACGGGGCGGTCGTCCAGGCGCTCTGGTGGCTCGGGGACTGCCTGGGCGAGCTGGGCGAGCACCGGGAGGCCGCGGAACGCCGGCTGCGGGCCGCCGAGATCGCCCGGCACTGGCCGGAGCAGCAGGACCACGCGACGCTCGCCCACCTCGCCGCCGAGTCCCTGAGCAACGCGGGCCTGCTGGAGGAGGCGGACGGTGCCTACGCGCGCGCGGGCGAGCTGTGGCGGGCGCTGGGCAACCCGCTCTTCCTGGTGCGCTCGATACGTGCCCGTGCCTGGCTGGCGCTGCGCGGCGAGGCCGGGGAGCGGGGCGCGCGGGAGCTGATGGCGGACGCGGTGCACGCCTGTGAGGAGGCGCTGCACGGCGCCGCGGACCCTGCGACCCGGGACCGGCTCGTCGCGGAACTCGGCAACACCCACAGCCAGTTCGGCGACCTCCTGGCCCGCCTGGCGGCAGAGGCCGCCGAGACGGCCGAAGAGGCGGCTGAAGGGGCAGGAACGGCCGGGGAGTCCGGAACGGCCGGAGGAGCAGAGGGGCCCGACAGGGCGGGGAGCGATGAGGACGCCAGGGGCACCGACCGGGCCGTCCAGGAGGCGTTCGAGGCCGCGCTGACGCAGCTGGACCGGGCGGCGGAGCTGTTCGGGACGCTCGGCGCGGAGGGGCTGCACAGCCGTACCGGTGCCGAGCTCGCCGCCGGACGGCTGGAGGCCGACCTCGGCCGGGCCGCCGGGGCGGCGGCACGCGCGCGGGGTGTCCTCGCCGCCTACGAGGGCGCCGACGGCGTGGACGGCACCGTCCGGGCGCGGCGGGCCGCGGCGGAGCGGCTGCTGCGGGCGGAGCGGCCCGGGACGTGACCCCGGTTCACTCCACGCCGATGAGGAGCAGCGCCCCCTGCCGGCCGCCGCGGTAGACCACGGTGTCCACCGCGAGGTAGGACTCGCGCACGCGTGCCTCCAGGCGGTCGGCGACGCTCTCGGGCGCCTCGTCGCCGACCACGAGGGTGACCAGCTCGCCGCCGGCCTGGAGCATGCGGTCCAGGACGGTGACGGCGGTGGCGGTGACGTCCGGGCCGATCACCGCGACGTCCCCGTCGATCAGGCCCAGCACGTCCCCGGCCTGGCAGATGCCGGCCGTGGTCCAGGACTGGTGCTCGGCGACGGCGACCTCGGCGTACCGGGTGGCGCCGGCCGCCGAGGTCATCTGGACGACGTCCTCGTCGAACCGGCGTCCCGGTTCGTGGACGGCGAGCGCGGCGATGCCCTGGACCGCCGAGCGGGTCGGGATCAGGGCCACCCGGATGCCCTCGGTGCGGGCCTGCTCGGCCGCGGCCGCCGCGGTGTGGCGCAGTTCGGCGTCGTTGGGCAGCAGCACGACCTCGCGCGCGTGGGCGCGGCGCACGGCCTGCACGAGTTCTCCGCTGGCGGGCGGCTCGCCGGGGCGGGCGAGGACGGCGGTCGCGCCGGCCTCGGCGTACAGCCCGGCCAGGCCCTCGCCGGGCACCACGGCGACGACGGCCCGCTGGGCGCGCTCGCGCGGGGGCTGCTCGCCGCCGGTGTGCACGTCGCCGAGGCCGAAGTGGGTGATGCGGATCCGGTGCGGCCGGCCCGCCTCGACCCCCGCCTCCACGGCGGCGCCCGCGTCGTCGACGTGCACGTGGACGTTCCACAGGCCGTCGCCGCCGACCACGACGAGGGAGTCGCCCAGGGCGTCGAGCCGGGCGCGCAACCGGGCCACGGCCGTGTCCTCGGCCTCCAGCAGGTAGATCACCTCGAAGGCGGGGCCGCCCGTCCCGGTGGCGTCGGCGCAGGGTGCCGGACCCGAGCCGGCCGCGCCGGTGCGCGTCTCCTCCTGGGCGGCCGCCTCCGTACGGGCCCACGGCCCGGCCCCGGCGCCGCCGGGGACGCCCGCCACGCGCGCGTGCGCGTCGGCGGCGCCCTCCGCGGCGTGCAGGGTCTCGCGGACCGCCTCTCCGGTGAACGCCTCCACGAGCGCCCCCAGCACGGTCACCAGTCCGCGGCCGCCCGCGTCGACGACCCCGGCCAGGCGCAGCACGGTCAGCTGGCCGGGAGTGGCCGCCAAGGCGGCCCGCGCGCCCTCGTAGGCGGCCCGCGCGACGGCCCCGCAATCGCCCTCGGTGCCCTCGGCCGCCTCGGCGGCGGCGGAGGCGACCGTCAGCACGGTGCCCTCGACCGGATGGGCCACGGCCTCCCTGGCGGAGTCGGCGGCCCGCCGCAGCGCCCGCCGCAGCCCCGCCCCGTCGGTGCCGGCGGCGCAGTCGGGGTCACCGGCACCGGCGGTGCCTCCGGTGCCGCCGGTGCCCTCGCGCTCGTGCGGGGGGTCGTCGGCGAGCACCTGCGCCATGCCCCGCAGCAGCTGCGCGAGGATCGTGCCGGAGTTGCCCCGGGCCCCGATGAGCGCCCCGTGGGCCATGGCGCGCACCGCGTCCGCGAGGGACGGCTCCGCCGAGCCCGTCCCGTACCCGGCGAAGACGGCCTCGACGGCGGTCGCGGCGGACTCCAGGGTCAGGTACAGGTTGGTGCCGGTGTCGCCGTCGGCCACCGGGTAGACGTTGATGGCGTCGATGTCCTCGCGGGCCCGCCCCAGTGCCCGCAGCGCCAGACCGCACCAGGTGCGTACCGCGAGAGCATCGAGTGTCTGCGGCGCCTGCGCCACCTGCGCCTCCCTGAGCTGCTTGGACGTGGGACGCAGCGTAGACCCCGGAGGGGTGCCCTCCGGAAGAGGGCCGGGAGCGGGGCACTGAGCTGCCATGGTAGTTTCGTTGTCCGGACGCAGTCGTTGTATGCTGCTCCGGTTGCCCGATCCGATCGGGCCATTCCCCTGGCAACGCCACTCAAGGTCTCAGGTCTTATGATCTCGATCCCGGCCTGCCGGGATCAACCGTAAGTGCATCTGAAGTCTTTGGAGTGACCCGTGGCTGCCAACTGCGACGTCTGCGGCAAGGGGCCGGGCTTCGGCAACAACATCTCGCACTCGCACCGCCGTACGTCCCGCCGCTGGAACCCGAACATCCAGCGTGTGCGTACCGTGGTCGGCGGGACGCCGAAGCGCGTGAACGCTTGCACCTCGTGCATCAAGGCCGGCAAGGTCTCGCGCTGACGCTACAGCTGAGCGCGCGGCCACTGTTCGGTACGCTGCAAAAAGCCGGTCCACCTCCGGGTGGGCCGGCTTTTTGCCGTTCCCTGATCCGTGCTACGCGCGTGTGCGCCAGCCGTGGTCGACCGGTCCGATGCCCGCTCCGAGGGCGAACCCGGCGGCGATCGCCCCGGTGACGTACTCCTTGGACGCGTGAGCCGCCTCCGGGACCGGCAGCCCCTTCGCCAGCCCTGACGCGATCGCCGAGGCGAGCGTGCAGCCCGTGCCGTGGGTGTGCCGGTTGTCGTGGCGCGGGGCCCGCAGCCAGTGCTCGGCGGAGCCGTCGGTCAGCAGGTCCACCGCGTCCCCCGCCAGGTGCCCGCCCTTGATCAGCACCCAGCGCGGCCCGTACGCCAGCACGGCCGCGGCGGCCCGGCGCAGATCGTCCTCCGACTCGACCCGGACCCCGGTGAGTTGCGTCACCTCGTCCAGGTTGGGGGTGGCCACGGTCGCCGCCGGCAGCAGCGCGGTGCGCACCGAGTCCAGCGCGGAGGCGGCCAACAGCGGATCGCCGTGCTTGGAGACGCCGACCGGGTCCACCACGGCGGGCGCGTCCGTGCCGGAGATCAACTCGGCGACCGCCTCGACCAGTTCGGCCGAGGCCAGCATGCCGGTCTTCACGGCCTGGACGCCGATGTCGTCGACCACGCTGCGGTACTGGGCCCGTACGGCCTCCACCGGCAGCTCCCAGGCGCCCTGGACGCCCAGGGAGTTCTGCGCCGTCACGGCGGTGATCACGCTCATGCCGTGCACGCCGAGCGCCAGCATCGTCTTCAGGTCGGCCTGGACGCCCGCTCCGCCGCCGGAGTCCGAGCCCGCCACCGTGAGTACCCGCGGGATCACGGTTCCAGGTCCCCGAAGTGGTCCCAGCCGCCCTTGCTGGTCCACGGCGCACCGTCGACGGTCACCTGGGGCAGCGCGGAGGGGTTGAGGACCTCGCCGATGACCTTCCAGCGGGCCGGCAGCTTGGCGTCCGGCGGGAAGGTCGCCACGATGGCGTGGTCCTCTCCCCCGGTCAGCACCCACTGCAACGGGTCGACGCCGACGGCCTGGCCGATGTCGTTCATCTGCGAGGGGATGTCGATCGCGCCGGACCGGACGTCGATGCGGACCGAGCTGGCCTCCGCGATGTGCCCGAGATCGGCGATCAGCCCGTCGCTCACGTCGCACATCGCGGTCGCGCCGAGCGCGGCGGCGGCCGGACCCGCGTGGTACGGCGGTTCGGGGCGCCGGTGGGCCTCCACGAAGGCGCGCGGGGAGCGGAAGCCGCGGGAGAGCACCGCGTAGCCGGCCGCGGACCAGCCCAGCCAGCCCGTGACGGCCACCAGGTCGCCGGGCTGGGCGCCGGAGCGGGTGACGGGCTCCTGGTTGCGCAGGTCGCCGAGCGCGGTGATCGAGACCATGATGGTGTCCCCGCGCACGACGTCTCCGCCGACCACGGCGGCGCCCGCGACCTGGCACTCGTCGCGCAGGCCGTCCATCAGCTCGGTGGGCCAGGTGACCGGGAGTTCGGCCGGGACGACCAGGCCGAGCAGCAGCGCGGTCGGCACGGCGCCCATCGCGGCGATGTCCGCGAGGTTCTGCGCGGCCGCCTTGCGCCCGACGTCGTAGGCCGTCGACCAGTCGCGGCGGAAGTGCCGTCCCTCCAGCAGGATGTCGGTGCTCGCCACCACCCGCCGGTCGGGCGCGGCGATCACCGCGGCGTCGTCACCGGGGCCGACCCGGACCACCGGGGTGGTGGTGAGACGGGAGGTCAGCTCCCTGATGAGCCCGAACTCACCTAGCTCACCCACTGTGCCCTTCATTGCCCTCAAGCCCCTTCTGTGCCGGTCCGTGCCCGGTCGCGCGTCATCAGTGTCCCCGATACCGTCGAGGTGACCGTCAACTTCTGTCGTGCCTGCACCCCTGGCGCGCAAGCCCGGTCCCCGCAGGTCTCCCCGCGGGGAGCGGCAACGCGATACCGTGGCGTTCCTTTTCCCCACATGATCCTCGTGGCCGCCCTGGAGGTTCCGTGGTACAGGCGTACATCCTGATCCAGACGGAGGTCGGCAAGGCGTCGACCGTCGCCGAGACGATCAGCAAGATCCCTGGTGTTATCCAGGCCGAGGACGTGACGGGACCGTACGACGTCATCGTGCGCGCCCAGGCCGACACGGTCGACGACCTGGGTCGCATGGTGGTCGCCAAGGTCCAGCAAGTGGACGGCATCACCCGCACCCTGACCTGCCCGGTCGTGCATCTGTAGCCCCCGTCTACCCTTGGCCGGTGAACAACTTCCGTCACCGGCCCCTCGGCCTGCTCGCGCCCGCGCTGCTGATCGCGGTCGCGGGCTGCTCCTCGGCAGACGACAGCGCCACGGTGGCGGTTCCCGAACCCGACGCCAAGACGGCCGGGGTGTGCCGGGACCTGCACCGGTCGCTGCCCGAGAAGCTGGACGGACGGGGCCGCGACGACCCCGAGCCCCGGTCCGCCTACACGGCGGGCTGGGGAAGCCCGGCGATCATACTGCGCTGCGGTGTCCGGCGGCCGCCGAAGATGGTGGACCCGAAGGTGGCCGAGGGCGGGGACCCCGACGCCGTGGCGGGCGGGGTGAACGGCGTCGACTGGCTCATGGAGAAGCGGGACGACGGCACCTGGCGCTTCACCACGGCGAACCGCGTGGCCTATGTGCAGATCAGCCTGCCCCGGGGGATGTCCGGGCAGGACGGTACGCCGGTGCTCACCGGCCTGGCGGCCTCCGTCAGGAAGGCGATCCCCAAGGGGATCGCCTCCATGCGCTGACGGTGGGCCGGTGCGGGCGCGCGGTCAGCGCAGCCCGGTGGAACGGCGCAGCGCGGCCTGCACCAGGCGGTCCACCAGCTCCGGGTAGCCGATACCGGTGGCCTGCCACATCTGCGGGTACATCGAGATCGGCGTGAAGCCGGGCAGGGTGTTGATCTCGTTGATCACGAACTCGCCGTCCTCGGTGAGGAAGAAGTCGGCGCGGACCAGGCCCTCGCAGGAGGCGGCGTCGAACGCCTCGACCGCGAGCCGCCGCACCTCGGCGGTCTCCTCGCCGGTCAGCGGGGCCGGGACGATGCCGGGCGTGGAGTCGATGTACTTGGCCTCGAAGTCGTAGTACGCGTGCTCCTGCGGCGGCGGGATCTCGGCCGGGACCGAGGCGCGCGGACCGTCCTCGAACTCCAGGACGCCGCATTCGATCTCGCGGCCGCGCAGGGCCGCCTCGACCAGGATCTTCGGGTCGTGCGACTGGGCCTCGGCGATCGCCTCGTCCAGGCCGGAGAGGTCGTCGACCTTGGTGATGCCGATGGAGGAGCCCGCGCGCGCGGGCTTCACGAACAGCGGCCAGCCGTGCTCGCCGGCGAAGTCGATGATCTTCTTGCGGGCGGCGGACTCGTCCCGCTCCCACTCGCGCGGGCGGATCACCACGTACGGGCCGACCTTGAGCCCGAAGGAGGTGAACACCCGCTTCATGTACTCCTTGTCCTGGCCGACGGCCGAGGCGAGCACGCCCGAACCCACGTACGGCACGCCGGACAGCTCCAGCAGCCCCTGGAGGGTGCCGTCCTCGCCGTAGGGGCCGTGCAGCACCGGGAAGACCACGTCGACCTCGCCGAGCGCCTTGGGCACGGAGCCGGGCTCGGTGTAGACGACCTCGCGGTTGTGCGGGTCGACGGGGAGCACCACGCCGCCCTCGGCGGACTCCGCCAGCTCCTCCACGGCCGGTACCCGGCGGTCGGTGATGGCCATCCGCTCCGGCTCGTCGGCCGTCAGGGCCCAACGGCCGTCCCGGGTGATGCCGATCGGCAGAACGTCGTACTTCGTCCGGTCGATGGCCTTGAGGACGGCGCCCGCGGTGACCACGGAGATCCCGTGTTCGGAGCTGCGTCCGCCGAACACGACGGCCACGCGCGGCTTGCGGGACGGCTGCTCAGGGCTCTGGGGGAGGTTCTCGGTGCTCATATCGGGATGAGCGTACCCGCAGGCAGAGCCCCAAGACAGCGTCGACGCAGGGGCGTCGCTCAGCGTCGTTCGGGTTTCGCGCTGCGCGACATCAGCTCCTTGAGGGCGACCACCGGCGGCTTGCCCTCGTGCACGATGTCGACGACCGTCTCGGCGATCGGCATCTCGACGCCGTGCCGGCGGGCGAGATCGGCCACGGACTCGCACGACTTGACGCCCTCGGCGGTCTGCCGGGTGACCGCGATGGTCTCCTCCAGCGTCATGCCCCGGCCCAGGTTGGTGCCGAAGGTGTGGTTGCGGGACAGCGGCGAGGAGCAGGTGGCGACCAGGTCGCCGAGGCCGGCGAGGCCGGAGAAGGTCAGCGGGTCGGCGCCGAGGGCCATGCCGAGCCGGGTGGTCTCGGCCAGGCCCCGGGTGATGAGCGAGCCCTTGGCGTTGTCGCCGAGGCCCATGCCGTCGGCGATGCCGACGGCGAGCCCGATGACGTTCTTGACCGCGCCGCCGAGTTCACAGCCGACCACGTCGGTGTTGGTGTACGGCCGGAAGTACGCCGTGTGGCAGGCGGCCTGAAGGCGCCGGGCGACCTCCTCGTCGGTGCAGGCCACCACGGCGGCGGCCGGCATGCGGGCGGCGATCTCCCGGGCCAGGTTGGGGCCGGTGACGACGGCGATGCGGTCGGCGCCGACCTTGGCGACGTCGTCGATCACCTCGCTCATCCGCATGGCGGAGCCGAGTTCGACGCCCTTCATCAGGGAGACGAGCACGGTGCCGGGCGCGAGCAGCGGCGTCCAGTCGGCGAGGTTGGCCCGCAGGGTCTGGGAGGGCACGGCGAGGACGGTGAAGTCGGCGTCCCGCAGGGCCTCGGCGGCGTCGGAGGTGGCGCGCAGGTTCTCCGGGAGTTCCACGCCGGGCAGGTAGTCGGGGTTGGTCCGCGTGGAGTTGACCGCCTCGGCCAGTTCGGCGCGGCGGGCCCACAGGGTGACCTCGCAGCCCGCGTCGGCGAGGACCATGCCGAAGGCGGTGCCCCACGAGCCGGTGCCCATGACGGCCACCCGGACAGGTTTGCTCACTTGCCGCTCTCCTCTTCGGTGCCGCCGCCCGTGACCTCCACCTGCGCACGGGTCTTGCGGCGCTGCTCGATCCGCTCACGGCGCGGGTCGTAGGGCGTCTCGGGGGCCTCCTCGCCGCGGATCTCCTCCAGCAGGCGGGTGATGGCCGCCATGATGACCTCGGTCGCCTCCCGCAGCAGGTCGGCGGTCATCTCCTTGTCGTAGAACCGGGAGAGGTCCACCGGCGGGCCCGCGAGGACCCGGTGGGTCTTGCGCGGGAAGAGGTGGGGCTTCTTGGCGTAGGGCGGCAGCAGTTCGTTGCAGCCCCACTGGGCGACCGGGACGACCGGGCACCTGGTCTGCAGGGCGACCCGGGCCGCGCCGGTCTTGGCGATCATGGGCCAGCCGTCCGGGTCGCGGGTGAGGGTGCCCTCGGGGTAGAAGGCGACGCACTCGCCGCGCTCCACGGCGTCGATCGCGGCGCGGAAGGCGCTGAGCGCGTCCGTGCTCTCGCGGTAGACGGGGATCTGCCCGGTGCCGCGCATGGCGGCGCCGACGAATCCCTTCTTGAAAAGTCCGCTCTTCGCCAGGAATCGCGGAACCCGTCCGGTGTTGTACTGATAGTGCGCGTACGCGAAGGGGTCCACGTGGGAATTGTGGTTCACCGCGGTGATAAATCCACCATCGGCCGGAATGTGCTCCATTCCGCGCCAGTCCCGCTTCATCAGAACCACCAGCGGCGGTTTGCACAGGACCGCTGCGAAGCGGTACCAGAACCCGATTCTGCGGCGGGACACGCGGACACCTTCCTTTAGGACTTGCTCAGGCCCCAGGGGCCGCACAAGTGTCGCCCCGGACCGCCGGTCTGTCGAGGACACCGTACGCCCCACCCACGTCCGCGCCGGATGCAGCGGGTGACAATGAGCGCGACGAGAGAGGGACGGTACGCCGGTGCAGTGGACCTTGGTCATCCCCCTGAAGCCCCTGGCGCGGGCCAAGAGCAGGCTCGCGGACACGGCGGCCGACGGGGTGCGCCCGGGTCTGGCCCTGGCGTTCGCGCAGGACACGGTGGTCGCGGCGCTGTCGTGCCGGGCGGTGGCGGATGTGGCGGTCGTCACGGACGACGTGCTGGCCGGCCGGGAACTGGCGGCCCTGGGCGCCCGGATCGTCCCCGACGCGCCGCGAAACGGCCTGAACGCCGCTCTCGGGCACGGCGCGGACGCCGTACGGGAAATACACCCCGACGCCGCCGTGGCGGCGCTGAACGCCGATCTCCCGGCCCTGCGGCCGCTGGAATTGTCCCGGGTGCTGGACGCCGCGGCCGAATTCCCGCGCGCCTTTCTCGCGGACGCGGCCACCCTCGGGACGACCCTGCTGGCCGCCGCGCCGGGCCGGGAATTGAGCCCGGCGTTCGGCACCGATTCGCGGGCCCGGCACCGCCTCTCCGGCGCCGCGGAACTCGGTCTCGCCGGGGTCGATTCGGTGCGCCAGGACGTGGACACCGGTGAGGACCTGCGCGCGGCGCTGGCGCTGGGCGTCGGGCGCTACACGGCGGCGGTGTCGGCGGGGCTGCTGATCCCGGGCTCCTGAGGGGACGGGCGGCGCGGTCGGCGGACCGCTGGCGGCCCGGCGGAGCCACTACGCTGGCGGTCATGCAGGCGACCGCGTACACGTACGACCCCGAGACCCGCAGCGGGCAGGTGCTGCTCGACGACGGCACCCCGGTGCCCTTCGGCGCGGCGGCGTTCGACGCGGGCGCGCTGCGGCTGCTGCGACCCGGACAGCGGGTACGGATCGAGACCGAGGGCACCGGTGACGCCCTGCGGATCACGCTGGTGACCCTGCAGACGTTCTGACGCACCTCCGGTGAACGCCGCGGGGGGGGGGGGGGGGGGGGGGGGGGGGGGGGGGGGGGGGGGGGGGGGGGGGGGGGGGGG
>NZ_JAJSZC010000202.1:0-14274 GCF_036815105.1 Streptomyces sp. IBSBF 3136 | reverse complement strand
CCCGTGCCCTCTCCCGCCCGCAGCACCCCCAGCATCTCCCGCAACTCCGTGAGTGCCTGCCGCCCCATGTCCCCCACCAGCGCCGCGTTCTTCACGGCCTTCTCCGGGTCCTTGCGCGCCACCGCCTGCAACGCCGCCGCGTGCACCACCATCAGACTCACCCGGTGCGCCACGACGTCATGCATCTCCCGGGCGATCCGCGTCCGCTCCTCGTTCCGCGCCCACTCGGCCCGCTCCTCGGCCCGCTCGGCGAGCAACTGAAGCTCCCGCTCCAGACTGTCCGCCCGCTCCCGCAGGCTCTCCATCAGCCGGCGGCGCGCGCCCACGTACAACCCGAGCAGCACCGGCGGCGCCGTCAGCCCCAGGGACGTGGTGATGGAGGCGAACGGGACGAACCAGTCGCCCAGGGTCAGATCGCCCCGCGCCATGTCCTGCCGGACCCGCACGAACGTCACGATCATCATGCCCAGCAGACTCATGCCGGCCAGCGCCGCGATGATCCGGCGCGGCAGCTCGCACGCCGCCAGCGTGTACAGGCCGACGATGCCCATCAGGAAACCCATCTGGGCCGGCGTGATCGCGATCGCGACCAGCACGACGGCGATCGGCCACTTCCGGCGCACCAGCAGCACCGAACCGGCGATCAGCCCGAACACGATCCCCACCGACACCGGGATCCCCGCGTCGCGCGCGAACGGGATCCCCTCCGCACCGCACTCCACCGCGGACACCAGGGCGAGACTCCCGTCGAGCACCGCACTGCGCCACCTGGCCCACCACCACGGGCCGGTCAGGGCCCTGGCGTGCTCTTCCCCCGTCGTGGTCATGCGTCCAGCCTACGGGCGCGGGGGGAGGCTTTTCCGGTGACTTTCGCCTACCCGCGCGGACCGGACCTCGTCGTCGAAGGACCTCGAAAGCCCCCGATATCCCTCGAACTGCCGATCCACATCCGTTCGATGCCGGAACGCGGTATTCCGCCCGGACGGTATGCGTATGACACATGCGACCGGCAAAAGTGGCAGGTATGAGGAGTTCGATGCGTTGCGGGAGCGAGCGATCGCCCTGCGCCGAGGGGGCCGCAGCCCGCGACGGATCCGCGACGAGCCGCAGGTCTTCGACGACGACTTCCCCGGAGAGGAGGCCTGTCGAGGGTGTCTGGTGATCAAAGTCCTGAAGGGTGCGGACTTGTACCGTCGCATCGAGGGCTGATGGTGCGGCATAGTAGGTGCCGCGGCCTCAACGGATTGATCAAATGTCCGTTTAGGCAACATATGCCATCCCCTGTGGTGTAATTGGCAACACGGGTCACTTTGGATGATTTGTTCCAGGTTCGAGTCCTGGCAGGGGAGCACACACCTTCGAGTCCTGACCGGGAAACAGCTGTCAGGGCCCGCGCTCATTTCCCCCCGATGTCCCCCCGGTATCCTGCGGCTGTCACCCCCACCCATCCAGAGCCGAAGGGCAACCCCGTGAGCGCCATTCGCCCGGCAGCCGTCGTCGTTCTCGCAGCGGGTGAGGGCACCCGTATGAAGTCGGCCACGCCGAAGGTCCTGCATCAGATCTGCGGCCGTTCCCTGGTCGGTCATGTGCTGGCCGCCGCTCGTGAGTTGGACCCGGCGAACCTGGTCGTCGTCGTGGGCCACGCCCGTGAGCAGGTCGCCGCGCACCTGACCGAGATCGACCCCGGTGTGCGCACGGCCGTGCAGGCGGAGCAGAACGGCACGGGGCACGCCGTGCGCATGGGCCTGGAGGAACTGGGCGGGTCCGTGGACGGGACCGTCGTGGTGGTGTGCGGTGACACGCCACTGCTGACGGCGGACACGCTGAAGCGGCTCGCGGGGACCCACCAGGCGGACGGCAACGCCGTGACGGTGCTGACCGCCGAGGTGCCGGACGCGACCGGTTACGGCCGGATCGTGCGGGACGAGGCGACCGGTGCCGTGACCGCGATCGTGGAGCACAAGGACGCGTCGGACGCGGAGCGGTCGATCCGGGAGATCAACAGTGGCGTGTTCGCGTTCGACGGGCCGCTGCTCGCGGACGCGCTGAAGAAGGTGCGGACGGACAACAGCCAGGGCGAGGAGTACCTGACGGACGTCCTGGGGATCCTGCGCGAGGCGGGGCACCGGGTCGGTGCGTCGGTGGCCGGGGACCACCGGGAGATCGCGGGCATCAACAACCGCGTACAGCTCGCGGAGGCGCGCCGGATCCTCAACGACCGGCTGCTGACCCGCGCGATGCTGGACGGCGTGACGGTGGTGGACCCGGCGAGTACGTGGGTGGACGTGACCGTGACGTTCGAGCAGGACTCGGTGGTGCATCCGAACACGCAGCTCTCGGGTTCGACGCACATCGGCGGTGGCGCCGAGGTGGGTCCGAACAGCCGGCTGAAGGACACCCGGGTGGGCCGGGGGGCGCGGGTGGACAACACCGTGTCGGACGGTGCCCGGGTCGGCGAGGGCGCGTCGGTGGGTCCGTACGCGTATCTGCGGCCGGGCACGCGGCTGGGGGCGAAGGCCAAGATCGGTACGTACGTGGAGACCAAGAACTCGTCGATCGGTGAGGGGACGAAGGTTCCGCACCTGTCGTACGTGGGTGACGCGACGATCGGCGACTTCACGAACATCGGTGCGGCGAGTGTGTTCGTGAACTACGACGGCGAGAGCAAGCACCACACGACCGTCGGGTCGCACTGCAAGACGGGTTCGGACAACATGTTTGTGGCTCCTGTCACGGTCGGGGACGGTGCCTACACCGCCGCCGGGTCCGTGATCACGAAGGACGTGCCGCCCGGTTCGCTGGCCGTGGCCCGCGGTCAGCAGCGGAATATCGAGGGTTGGGTGGCCCGTAAGCGTCCTGGGAGTGCGGCCGCGAAGGCGGCCGAGGCGGCGTCGCGGCAGGGCGAGCGCGAGGGCTGACCGGAAACGGGTGCGCCAAACACGGCGTACCGTGATAAGTGCACATCCGCACGAGTGCACCCTGCACCCCTACCAGCTGATACGGCCTCTCATGCCCAGCCGAGAGGTCACCTAGCAGCCGGCTGGCTGAGAACCTCTGAGGAGACAGTGCTGTGACCGGGATCAAGACGACCGGCGAGAAGAAGTTGATGTTCTTCTCCGGCCGCGCCCACCCCGAGCTTGCCGAGGAGGTCGCCCAGCAGCTGGATGTCGGGGTAGTCCCGACGAAGGCCTTCGACTTCGCCAATGGCGAGATCTACGTTCGCTACCAGGAGTCGGCGCGAGGTGCGGACTGCTTCCTGATCCAGAGCCACACGGCTCCGATCAACAAGTGGATCATGGAGCAGCTGATCATGATCGACGCGCTGAAGCGTGCGTCGGCCCGCTCCATCACGGTGATCGTGCCGTTCTACGGTTACGCGCGGCAGGACAAGAAGCACCGCGGTCGTGAACCGATCTCGGCGCGTCTGATCGCGGACCTGATGAAGACCGCGGGTGCCGACCGGATCCTGACGGTGGATCTGCACACGGACCAGATCCAGGGCTTCTTCGACGGTCCGGTGGATCACCTGTTCGCGCTGCCGCTGCTGGCGGACTACGTGGGCGGCAAGGTGGACCGGTCGAAGCTGACCGTGGTGTCGCCGGACGCGGGCCGGGTGCGGGTGGCGGACCGTTGGTGCGACCGGCTCGGTGCGCCGCTGGCGATCGTGCACAAGCGCCGGGACAAGGACGTGGCCAACCAGGTGACCGTCCACGAGGTCGTGGGCGAGGTCGAGGGCCGGGTGTGTGTGCTGGTCGACGACATGATCGACACGGGTGGCACGATCTGTGCGGCGGCGGACGCGCTGTTCGCGCACGGTGCGGAGGACGTCATCGTGACGGCGACGCACGGTGTGCTGTCGGGGCCGGCGGCGGATCGTCTGAAGAACTCGCGGGTGAGTGAGTTCGTGTTCACGAACACGCTGCCGACGCCGGGTGAGCTGGCTGCGGACATGGACAAGATCAAGGTGCTGTCGATCGCCCCGACGATCGCGAGCGCGGTGCGCGAGGTGTTCCAGGACGGCTCGGTGACCAGCCTCTTCGACGAGCAGTGAGGTTTCTGCAGGGCCCTGACGCGGGCTGACTGAAGATCCTTTTGGGTACGGCCTCCCTTGCCGAGTAGACTGCTGCAGTTGCTCGGCGAGGGAGGCCGTACTCCGTTCATGCGGGGACGGCTGTCCGTTATCGACGCGCTCTTCGTAGCAGGCCGTTCGTGGCCGGGTGACCACGTCCGTTTCTGTTTGACGAGGAGTGATCAACATGTCCGAGGTGAAGCTCACCGCCGAGACGCGCAGCGAGTTCGGCAAGGGTGCCGCCCGTCGTATCCGCCGCGACAACAAGGTTCCGGGTGTCCTGTACGGCCACGGTTCCGACCCGCTGCACCTGACCCTGCCGGGCCACGAGCTGCTGCTGGCGCTGCGTACGCCCAACGTCCTGATCTCCCTGGACATCGACGGCAAGAGCAACGAGCTGGCGATCCCGAAGTCCGTGCAGCGTGACCCGCTGAAGGGCTTCCTGGAGCACGTCGACCTGCAGCTGGTCAAGCGCGGCGAGAAGGTCACGGTCGAGGTTCCGGTGCACGCCGAGGGCGAGCTGGCCCCGGGTGGCAACCTGCTCGAGCACGTGCTGAACGCGCTGCCGGTCGAGGCCGAGGCCACGCACATCCCCGAGTCGTTCACGGTCTCCGTGGAGGGCCTGGAGGCCGGCGCCTCCGTCCTCGCCAAGGACATCGCCCTGCCGTCCGGCATCTCGCTGGCCGTCGAGGATGACACGGTCGTCCTCCAGGTCCTGCAGGCGCAGGTCGAGGAGGCCGTGGAGGGCGAGGAGACCGAGGGCGAGGAAGTCGCCGAGGCCTGATCCTCGTAGTCGTCGTTTCGCCAGCCGCTGTTCCCGTGGGGGACAGCGGCTGGCGCGTATCAAGGAGACATGGACGTGAGCACTCCCGCTGAGGGCCCCTGGCTGATCGTGGGGCTCGGTAATCCGGGGCCGGAGTACGCGATGAACCGGCACAACGTCGGGTTCATGGTGGTGGATCTGCTGGCGGAGCGGATCGGGGGGAAGTTCAAGCGGGCGGGCAAGGCGCAGGCGCAGGTGCTGGAAGGGCGGATGGGTCCGGTGGGCCCGGCCAACCGGCGGGTGATCCTGGCGAAGCCGATGTCGTTCATGAACCTGTCGGGGGGTCCGGTGAACGCGCTGCGGGACTTCTACAAGGTGCCGGTGGCGAACGTCGTGGCGGTGCACGACGAGCTGGACATCGACTACGGCACGCTGCGGCTGAAGCTGGGGGGTGGCGACAACGGCCACAACGGGCTGAAGTCGATGACCAAGGCGATGGGGGCGGAGTACCACCGGGTGCGGTTCGGGATCGGGCGTCCGCCGGGTCGTATGCAGGTGGCGGACTTCGTGCTGAAGGACTTCTCGTCGGCGGAGCGCAAGGAGCTGGACTACTTCGTGGACCGGGCGGCGGACTCGGTGGAGAGCCTGGTGTCCGAGGGCCTGGAGCGGGCGCAGAGCGCGTACAACTCCTGACATGTGGTTCGACGCGGACACCTGAGTTGACCACGCGTGGGAGTTTGGCCAATGATCCCGGCCATGCCTGCCTCTGCCAGCTCCGCCCGCCGGGCGTCCGTGTCCGCGTTGCGGTTCGGGCGGGTCGCGACGACGGGTGCCCTCGCCGCGCTGATCCTCTTCGCGGGGGTGTGGGGTTCCTGGGGGACCGCCCAGCACGTGATGCTGACCAAGGGGCGCGAGCGGGGCACGGTGCGGGTGACCGCGTGTTCGGGTGACACGTGCAGCGGGCCGTTCTCGCCGGGGTCGGCGGGGGCGCCGTCGCACGCGCGGGTGGAGCTGGGGAAGTCGGTGGCGGTGCGCCAGGGGCGGACGTACGACGTCGTCCTGAAGCCGGGCACCGGGGACGCGGTGCGTTCGGGACCTGCCGGGATCCTCTACGCCTGGCTGCCGCTGGGCGGGGCGTTGCTGCTGGCCTCGGTGGTGGTGGCCGGCGGGATGCGGCTGACACGGTTGGCGTGGGCGCTGGGTCTTTCGGGTGCGGCTCTGCTGACGTCGGCGTTCGTGGCGGTGCGGTAGTCCGGCGCGGTGAGTGCGGACGAACAGTGCCCCCGGGGTCGTACGACCCCGGGGGCACTGTTCGTCGAGGGGCGGGTCAGCCGGTGTTGCGCAGGCCGGCGGCCACGCCGTTGACGGTGAGGAGCAGGGCGCGGGAGAGCAGCGGGTCGGGTGAGACGCCGGCGGCGGCCGCGTCGCGCTGGCGCTTGAGCAGGGTGACCTGGAGGTAGGAGATGGGGTCCAGGTAGGCGTCGCGGATGCTGAAGGTCTGCTTGAGGACGGGCTGGGCGGCGAGGAGTTCCTGTTCGCCGGTGACCCGGAGGACCTCGCGGACGGTCAGTTCGTGTTCGGCCCTGATGGTGTCGAAGACGTGCTTGAGCTCGTCGGGGACGAGGGTGTCGACGTAGTGCTGGGCGATGCGCAGGTCGGTCTTGGCGAGGGTCATCTCGACGTTGGAGATGAAGTTGCGGAAGAAGTGCCACTGTTCGTGCATCTCGCCGAGCACGGTGTCCAGACCGGTTTCCCGCAGTGCCTTGAGGCCGGAGCCGACGCCGAACCAGCCGGGCACGATCTGCCGGGACTGGGTCCAGCCGAACACCCACGGGATGGCGCGCAGACCGTCGAGCGAGACACCCGAGCCGGGGCGGCGGGAGGGCCGCGAGCCCAGGTGCAGCTCGGCGAGCTGGTCGACGGGCGTGGAGGCGAGGAAGTACGTCGGCAGGTCGGGGTCCTCGACGAGCCGCCGGTAGGCGGCGTGGGCGGCGTCGGAGACGACGTCCATGGCCGCGTCCCAGCGGGCGAGCGCCTCGTCGGACTGGCGGGGCGCGGTGTGCAGGGCGGACGCCTGGAGGGTGGCGGCGACCGTCAGCTCCAGGTTCTCCCGGGCGAGGGAGGGGATCAGGTACTTGTCGGAGATGACCTCGCCCTGCTCGGTCACCTTGATCTCGCCCTCCAGGGTGCCCCAGGGCTGGGCGAGGATCGCGTCGTGCGAGGGGCCGCCGCCGCGGCCGACGGTGCCGCCGCGGCCGTGGAACAGGCGCAGCCGGACGCCGTAGCGGTGGGCGACGTCGCGCAGCCGGCGCTGGGCGCGGTGGATCTCCCACTGGCTGGTGGTGATGCCGCCGAACTTGGAGGAGTCGGAGTAGCCGAGCATGACCTCCTGGACGTCGCCACGCAGCGCGACGAGGCGCCGGTAGGACGGGTCGGAGAGCATGTCCTCCAGGATGGTGTCGGCGGCGCGCAGCTCGTCGGTGGTCTCCAGGAGGGGCACGATGCCGATCTTGGCCCAGCCGGCGTGGAGGTCGAGGAGTCCGGCCTCGCGGGCGAGGACGGCGGCGGCGAAGACGTCGTCGGCGCCCTGGCACATGGAGATGATGTAGGACTCGATGACTTCGGGGCCGAAGACCGCGAGGGCCTTCTTGACGGTCTCGAAGACGCCGAGGGTCTTCTGGCCGGCCGCGTCGACGGGGGCGGGGCTGGGGGCGAGGGGCCGGCGGGAGCGCAGTTCCTTGGCGAGGAGCTTGGCGCGGTAGTCGCGGGGCATGTCGGCGTAGCGCCAGGACTCCTCGCCCAGGCGGTCGAAGAGCTGGCCGAGGGCGTGGTGGTGGGCGTCGGCGTGTTCGCGGACGTCCATGGTGGCGAGCTGGAGGCCGAAGGCGGCGAGGGTGCGGATGGTGCGGTTGAGGCGGCCGTCGGCGAAGAGGGCGCCCCGGTGTTCCCGCAGGGAGGCCTGGATGATCCGCAGGTCGGCGAGGAGCTCGCCGGTGCCGAGGTAGTCGCGGCCCTCTTCGTGGGCGATGCCCTTGGCGAGGCGCTGCTTGGTGTTCTCGAGCTTCTGGCGGATGCAGGTGGCCTTGAGCCGGTAGGGCTCCTCGGCGTTGAGGCGCTTGTAGCGGGGGCTGATCTCGGGGAGCCGTTCCAGGTCGGCGTCGAGGGAGTCGAGGAGTTCCTGGGTGGCGCCGGCGTAGCGGATGGAGTTGGAGAGCAGTCCGCGCAGTTCGTCGATCATCTCCAGGGCGTCGTTGATGCCGTGCTCGTGCTGGAGGATGAGGACGTCCCAGGTGACCTGGGGGGTGACGTTGGGGTTGCCGTCGCGGTCGCCGCCGATCCAGGTGCCGAAGGTGAGGGGGCGGGCGTGGTCGGGGAGCTTGACCCCGACGCGTTCGAGTTCGGCGGTGAGGTCCTCGAGGACGTCGCCGACGGCGTCGGCGTGCAGTTCGTCGAGGTAGTAGATGGCGTTGCGGGCCTCGTCGGCGGGCTCGGGGCGGACGACGCGGAGTTCGTCGGTCTGCCAGACGAGGTCGATGTTCTCCGCGAGGCGGACGTCGTGGCGGCGGCGGTCGGAGTCGAGGACGGGGGTGTCCAGGAGGGCGGCGACGCGGCGGAGCTTGTTGAGGACCGAGCGGCGTGCGGCTTCGGTGGGGTGCGCGGTGAAGACGGGGCGCACGTTGAGGTGCTCGACGGTCTGCCGCAGGTGCTCGGGATCGGCGTCCTTGAGGCGGTCGGCCGTGCGGGCGATGAGACCGCCTTCGGCGGCGCGCCTGGCGCGCAGTTCCCGGCCGCGGTGCACCTGTTCCGTGACGTTGGCCAGGTGGAAGTAGGTGGAGAAGGCGCGGACCAGCTTGGCCGCGGTGTCCAGTTCGATGCCGCGCAGCAGCTCGGCGGCGGCCTCGCCGTCCTCGCGGGTGAGGCGGCGGACCTTCTCGACCAGGTCGAGGAGCTCGGGTCCTTCCTGGCGCACGAGGGTCTCGCCCAGGAGGTCACCCAATCGCCGGATGTCGGCGCGCAGCTCGGTGCTGGTCGTGGTGGTCTGGTCGTCGGCACTGCTCACAGGTGCGGCTCCTTGCAGTGTTGAAGCTCGTCCGGGAGGGAACCCGGGGCATCCGACCACCGGCGGCTGGTGCCGCTTACGGGCCGGATGATCCGGGAAGGAATCAGAGCGGACCGCGCTGTCCGACCGACTCCAAGGATAGGTGTCCATGGAGACGCGCAGGCTCTCGGGCTCTTGCCGCCGAGCGGCGCGCTGCCATACTTACGTCGCCGTAGGTTACGGAACCGTAGGGAATGCACCGCTTCGCGTCGCATCCGGCTCCGGTGGCCCCGGTATCTGTCTCTACCCTCGACCCCACAGGGGACGCGCATGACGTCAAGTTCCGATGTGATCGACGAAGCCCGTTCGGCCAACGACACCTCCACCCCTTCCGCCACGCTGGGCGGCGAGCAGAAGCGTTCGATCGAGCAGATCACGCTGCTCCTGTTCATCACCGTGCCGTTCCTGGCGCTGGTGGCGGCCGTGCCGCTGGCCTGGGGCTGGGGGGTGAGCTGGCTCGATCTGAGCCTGCTGGTGTTCTTCTACTTCCTGGGGTGCCACGGCATCACGATCGGTTTCCACCGGTACTTCACCCATGGTTCGTTCAAGGCGAAGCGGCCGTTGCGGATCGCTCTGGCGATCATGGGGTCGCTGGCGGTCGAGGGCCCGCTGGTGCGCTGGGTGGCGGATCACCGCAGGCACCACAAGTTCTCCGACGCGGAGGGCGATCCGCATTCGCCGTGGCGGTTCGGGGAGACGGTGCCCGCGCTGCTGAAGGGCCTGTGGTGGGCGCACATCGCGTGGATGTTCGACGAGGAGCAGACGCCGCAGGAGAAGTACGCGCCGGATCTGATCAAGGACGGTGCGATCCGGGCGATCTCCCGGCAGTTCGTGCTCTGGACGCTCGTGTCGCTGCTGCTGCCTCCGCTGATCGGCGGGCTGGTCACGATGTCGTGGTGGGGCGCGTTCACCGCCTTCTTCTGGGGCTCACTCGTCCGGGTGGCGCTACTGCACCATGTGACGTGGTCGATCAACTCGATCTGTCACGCGGTGGGCAAGCGGCCGTTCAAGTCGCGGGACCGTTCGGGCAACGTGTGGTGGCTGGCGGTGCTGTCGTGCGGGGAGTCCTGGCACAACCTGCACCACGCGGACCCGACGTCGGCCCGGCACGGGGTGATGCGCGGGCAGATCGACTCCTCGGCGCGTTTCATCCGCTGGTTCGAGCGGCTCGGCTGGGCGTACGACGTGCGCTGGCCGTCACGCTCGCGTATCGATTCGCGGCGTAACACCGGGGAAGACGGTTTCCGACGCCGGAAGGGGACCGCCGAAGCGGCATGATTGACGCCGTGGCGACCGATCCCAGCAGCAATTCCGGAAATGACAAGCAGCGGCGGACCCGCCGGACGCGTATGACCGGTGCGGAGCGACGCCAGCAGCTGCTGGAGATCGGTCGCACGCTTTTCGCGGCGAAGGGCTTCGAGGGCACGTCGGTGGAGGAGATCGCGGCGAAGGCCGGGGTGTCCAAGCCGGTGGTGTACGAGCACTTCGGCGGCAAGGAGGGCCTGTACGCGGTGGTGGTGGACCGCGAGATGCGGCGGCTGCTGGACATGGTGACCGGTTCGCTGACCGCGGGCCATCCGCGTGAGCTGTGCGAGCAGGCGGCCTTCGCGCTGCTGGACTACATCGAGGAGTACACGGACGGTTTCCGCATCCTGGTGCGGGACTCCCCGATCCCTCAGTCGACGGGGACGTTCGCCTCGCTGATCTCCGACATCGCCACCCAGGTGGAGGACATCCTGGGGCGTGAGTTCAAGAGCCGTGGTTTCGACCCGAAGCTGGCCCCGCTGTACGCGCAGGCCCTGGTGGGCATGGTCGCGCTGACGGGGCAGTGGTGGCTGGACGTGCGCCGGCCGAGGAAGGCCGAGGTCGCCGCGCATCTGGTGAACCTGGCGTGGCACGGTCTGGACGGGCTGGAGCAGAAGCCGCGCCTGATCGGGCACCGCAAGAGCTGAGGTCAGTACGGCTGGAGGAACTCCAGCCGGTTGCCGACGGGGTCCTCGGAGTAGCAGCGGCGGTGGCCGGGCAGGTCGTCGTCCCAGGTCACCGGGGCGCCGTGGGCGGTGAGTCGGGCGGCCAGGTCGTCGATGCCGGTCACCCGCAGCCCGGGGTGGGCCTTCCTCGCGGGCCGGAAGTCCTCTTCGACACCCAGGTGGAGCTGTACGGCTCCGGCCCGGAACCAGCATCCGCCGCGGCGCGCGAGCGCGGGCGGCTTGGGGATCTCGGTCATGCCGAGGACGCCGGCGTAGTACGCGCGCAGCGCGTCCTCCGTCCCGGGTGGTGCGGCGAGCTGCACATGGTCGACGGCGGCGAACATGCTCACGCCTCCTTGGTGGCGACGGCGAACAGCCGGCGGAACGGCATCACGGTGCCGTAGGGGGCGCTCGGGTAGGCCCGGCGCAGCAGATCCCGGTATTCGGTGACGAAGGCGTCGCGGGCCTCGGGGTCGTCGGCGAGCGCGGTGAGGGCGGGCCGCAGGCCGGTGCCCTTGACCCAGTCGAGGACGGCGTCCGGTCCCTCGAGGACGTGCAGGTACGTCGTCTGCCACACGTCGGTGGCGCAGCCGAGGCGGGCGAGACGGTCCAGGTAGACGTCGGGTGTGTGCACGGAGTCGGTGCGGCGCAGTACGTCGCCGAGGAGGGACTGCCAGCGGGGGGTGGCGGCGAGCTCGCGCATGAGGGCGTGCAGCGGGGCGTCGATGTTGTCGGGGACCTGGAAGGCGAAGGTGCCGCCGGGACGCAGTCCGGCGATCCAGTCGGCGAAGCGGTCGGCGTGGCCGGGGACCCACTGCAGGGTGGCGTTGGAGACGATCAGGTCGTACGGCTCGGCAGGGGTCCAGGTGGTGACGTCGGCGTGGGCGAAGTCGAGGTGGCCGCCGCCGGGGGTGGGGCCCTCGTGTTCGGTGTGGGCGCGGTCGAGCATCGCAGGTGAGTTGTCGTGGCCGGTGACGTGGGCGGTGGGCCAGCGTTCGGTGAGCAGGACGGTGACGTTGCCGGGGCCGCAGCCGAGGTCGGCGATGCGGGGACGGTCGGTGGGCAGGTCGGGGACACGGGCGAGGAGATCGGTGAAGGGGCGGGTGCGGTGGCCGGCGTGGCGGAGGTACTGGGCGGGGTCCCAGGCGGGGTTGGCGTGTGTCATGGGGTCCACTCTCCCCGGGCATTTATCTCGATGTCAAGAGACTTGAGATCAAGAGACTTCATGTCGACACAACCACTACACTGATCCCCATGGAGGACGAGGTCGATCGGCTGGTCGCAGCGTGGCGCCGGGAGCGCCCGGACCTCGACGTGGAGCCGCTGGAGGTGCTCAGCCGGGTGAGCAGGCTGGCCCGGCACCTGGACCGCGCGCGGCGGCTCGCCTTCGCCGAGCACCAGCTCGAGCCCTGGGAGTTCGACGTGCTGACCGCGCTGCGGCGCGCGGGGACGCCGTACCAGCTCTCGCCCGGGCAGCTGCTCACCCAGACGCTGGTCACCTCGGGCACGATGACCAACCGGATCGACCGGCTCACCAAGAAGGGCCTGGTCGAGCGGCTGCCCGATCCCAGCGACCGGCGGGGTGTGCTGGTCCGGCTGACCGAGACCGGCCAGGAACGCGCGGACCAGGCGCTGGCGGGCCTGCTGGACCAGGAGCGGGCGATCCTCGCCGAGCTGTCCCGCGCCCAGCGCGCCGAACTGGCGGCCCTGCTACGCCAGCTGACCGCCCCGTTCGACAACATCCCCGGTTAGGTCGGCCGGACCCACGCCCGCCCGGCGCGCGAGCGCCACGGCGGCCAGGGTCGAGTGCACGCCCAGCTTGCCGAGGACGTTCTGCATGTGGGTGCGCACGGTGTGCGGGGAGAGGAACAGCCGCTCGGCGACGGCCTTGCGGCCGAGGCCCGCGACCATGCAGCGCAGCACTTCCCGCTCGCGCGGGGTCAGCGACTCCACCAGCCGCTCGCTCTCGGTGCGGTGCTTGCGCGCGGCCGTCAGCTCCTTGAGGACGCCGGTGAGCAGGGCGGGCGGCAGATGCGTCTCGTCGCGCAGCACGCCCCGGATCACCGTCAGCAGCCGGGACAGCGAACTGTCCTTGGCGACCCAGCCGGAGGCGCCGGCCCCCAGCGCGAGGGCCGCGCGGCGGGGATCGTCCTTCTCGGCGATGACCACCGTGCGCACCGAGGGCTGGGCCGAGCGGACGCCGGCGACCAGGGAGATCCCGTCCACCAGGCCCTCCTCGTTGCCCTCCCGCACGGGGACGGCCGGGCGGGCGCCAGGCAGGTTGCCGCCGAGGTCGGCGTCGACGAGCAGGACGTCGTAGCGGCGGCCCTCGGTGGCCGCGCGCTCCAGACAGCGCAGCGCGGCCGGGCCGCTGCCCGCGGCGGAGACGTCGACGTCGGGCTCCGCGGCCAGTGCCGCGGCGAGCGACTCGGCGAAGATGCGGTGGTCGTCGACGACCAGGACTCGGATGCGAACCACGAAACCCCCTTCCCCGGGCTCCTAGTGGAGCAGGGGATAGCCAAGGTCCGGAGAACGACGACGCGCGCGGACACGACACCCGCGGAAGGAACGCCCGACCGCGCACGGCCGCCGCCGTTTGCGGAAACTGCTACCCCCACCGCGGGCGCCGTACCCGCTTGTCTCGCCCCCTGATCTGCACCGGCCCCCACCGGTGCTGCTCATCAGAGTACGGATGGCGGCAGGGAGCGGAAGGCGATTTACAGAACTGGCCGTCCGGCACGTTTATGGTGTGCCGCATGTTTCGTATTGAGGCGGAAGTCGACAAAGGCCGACGTGATCTGCTCCGCTCGCGGCTGCGGGACACCAACACGGCGGCGTCCCCCGTCCTGGCGGCCCTGCGCGGCACACCCGGCGAACGCGAAGTCCCCCTCCACGTCTGGGCGCTCGACCCCGCCGGCGATCTGGCCGGCGGTCTGGTCGGCCACACCTGGACGACCTGGCTGCACGTCACCTACCTGTGGGTCGACGCCCGACACCGCGGGGCGGGCCTGGGCGGCCACCTGCTCGCCCGCGCCGAACGCATCGCCCGCACGGACCGCGGCTGCACGGCGTCCCGCCTGGAGACCTGGGACTTCCAGGCCCCGTCCTTCTACACCAGGCAGGGCTACGACGTGGTCTGCGTGATCCCCGACTATCCCCCCGGAATCACGGAGTACACGCTGACGAAGCGGCTGGCCTGACCGGCGCTCACTCCTCCGGCGGGGAGGACGACGGAGGGGGCGAGGGCAGCGGCGGAGGCGGAGCGGGTGCCGGCGGGTAGGCCGGCCGGGGCGGGATCCTGCGCCGCGGCGGCCCCACCGGCGGTGGCGGCTGAGGCTCCAACGACCGCCGGGGCCGCGGCTGGGGTGGGCGG
>NZ_JAJSZC010000201.1:0-14327 GCF_036815105.1 Streptomyces sp. IBSBF 3136 | reverse complement strand
CCCCCCCCCCCCCCCCCCCCCCCCCCCCCCCCCCCCCCCCCCCCCAATTAAAAGCAGAAGACGCCAACCGAGATGATAACAAGTGTCTCGTGGGCTCGTATTTGTTTATAAGAGACAGGGCCCGGGGCCGTGGCTCCGGGCCCGCTCACCTCACTCCGTGGCTGCCAGGCCCGCCGGCAGCGTGCCCGTGTGCAGCACCCCCAGCCGCTGGGTGGCCCGGGTCAGCGCCACGTACAGGTCGCTCGTGCCGTAGCGGGCCGGCTCCACCACCAGGACCGAGTCGAACTCCAGTCCCTTGGCCTGGCGCGGGTCGAGCAGCACGACCGTGCGCGTCAGGTCCGGCTCGGCGCCGGCCGTGACGCCGTCGAGGCGGGCGGCCAGCCTGCGGTGCAGATGGCGTGGGGCGATGACCGCGAGCCGGCCCTCGGCGGGGGTCAGCTCCGCGACCGCCCCGGCGACGGCGCCGGGCAGGTCGTCGGTGGCGCGGACCCAGGGCCGCACCCCGGTGGAGCGGACCGAGCTGGGCGGTTCGAAGCCGGGGTGCCGGGCGCGTACGACGGCCGCCGCCAGCTCCATGATCTCGGCCGGGGTGCGGTAGTTGACGCCGAGCCGGGTGTGCTCCCAGCGGTCCCCGACGTACGGTTCGAGGATCTCGGCCCAGGAGCCGACGCCCGCGGCCTCGGCCGTCTGCGCCGGGTCGCCGACCAGGGTCAGCGAGCGGGTCGGGCTGCGCCGCATCAGCAGCCGCCAGGCCATCGGCGACAACTCCTGCGCCTCGTCGACGATGATGTGCCCGAACGCCCAGGTGCGGTCGGCCGCGGCCCGCTCGGCGGCGCTGCGGTGGTCGGCCTCCTCCTGCCGCTCGGCGAACCGCTCGGCGTCGATGATGTCGTGGGCGGAGAGGACCTCCGAGCCGTCCGGGTCGCCGTCCTCCTTGTCATCGAACTCGTAGGTGCGCGAGGCGTAGGAGACGTCGAGCACGCCCTGCGCGTAGGCCACCTGCGTCTCGCGTTCCCGCTCGGCCCGCGCCCGCGCCACCCGCTCGTCCACGCCGAGCAGTTCGGCCGCCTCGTCGAGCAGCGGCACGTCCGACACGGTCCACTCCCGGGTCACCGGGCGGCGGATGGCGGCCGCGTCCTCGTCGGGGAGGTGACCCACGGGGTCGGCGAGGAAGTCCGCGACCAGGCGCTGCGGTGTCAGGCGCGGCCAGAGCTGGTCGATGGCGGCCCAGACCTCGGGGTTCTCGGCGAGCTCGTCGCGGATCTGGGTGATGTCGCTCGGGTCGAGCAGGTTCGTCCCGTCGTACGGGTCGGTGCCGATGCGTTCGGCGAGCATGTCGGTCAGGGTGTTGAGGATGTGGCCCTCGAAGTGCTCCCTGGCCTCGTTGTGCGGCAGCCGGGCGGCCCGGGCGCGTTCGCGGGCGACCTTCACCAGGCCGTCGTCGAGCATCAGTATCTCGCGGTCGTGCTCGATCGCGATGACCGGATCGGGCAGCGACTGCCAGCCGCGCACGACCTCGGCGAGGACGTCCGCCATGTCGGCGCGGCCCTTGACCGCGGCCGCCTCCCTGCTGTCGGCCGCCGTCGCCCGCACCCCCGGGAACAGCTCGCCGACCGTGGCCAGCAGCACCCCGGTCTCGCCCAGGGAGGGCAGCACCTCGCCGATGTAGCCGAGGAAGGCCGGGTTGGGGCCGACGATGAGCACCGCGCGGCGGGCCAGCAGCTCCCGGTGCTCGTAGAGCAGGTAGGCCGCCCGGTGCAGGGCGACCGCGGTCTTGCCGGTGCCGGGACCGCCCTCGACGACCAGCACCCCGCGGTGCGGCGCCCGGATGATCTCGTCCTGCTCGGCCTGGATGGTCCGCACGATGTCGCTCATCCGGCCGGTGCGCGCGGAGTCGAGCGCGGCCAGCAGCACGGCGTCCCCGGTGGGGTCCTCGTGGCCGGTGCGGGTGGCGTCGCCGAGGTCGAGGATCTCGTCGTGCAGGGAGGTCACCGTGCGGTCCTCGGTGGCGATGTGCCGGCGGCGGCGCAGGCCCATCGGGGTGTGACCGGTGGCCAGGTAGAAGGGGCGGGCGACGTCCGCCCGCCAGTCGACGAGGACCGGGGTGCGCCGCGCGTCGTCCTCGCGCAGCCCGATCCGGCCGATGTGGTGGACCGCGCCGTCGGCGAGGTCGATCCGGCCGAAGCAGAGCGAGCCGTCGACGGCGTTCAGCGCGGCGAGCAGCCCGGAGCGCTCGGCGACCAGGATGTCCCGTTCCAGCCGGGCCTGCATGGGCTTGTCGCCCTGGGCGAGCGCGTCCGCGACCGAGGTCTCGGTCTCGCCGCGCAGCACGTCCACCCGCGCGTACAGTCCGTCGATGAATTCCTGCTCGTGACGCAATTCATCGTCTGGAAATTCGCTGTTTGACAATTCCGCTCCCGCCCGGATAGACTGTGGTCACTGGACTTCTTCCGCGACCATTTTCGAATTGAAGTCGCGAACTCCTGAATATACGCACAGAAATCCCCCGAGCGCAATTGCTCAGGGGATTTTCCGCGTTCTGGGACCGGCTTACAGCAGGTCGGACAGCTCCTCCAGCAGCCGTCGCTTGGGCCGCGCCCCGACCATCGACCGCACCGGCTCACCGTTCTGGAAGACCATGAGGGTCGGGGTGGACAGCACGCCGTAGGCGACGGTCGTCCCGGGATTGCGGTCGACGTCCAGCTGGACGATCTTCAGCCTCCCGCCCTCCTCGGCGGCGATGTCCTTCAGCACCGGTGCCAGTTGCCGGCACGGCCCGCACCAGTCGGCGGTGAACTGCACCAGCACCGGCAGTGCGGAGCCGATCACCTCCGCCTCGAAGTCCGCGTCCGTCACCTCGGCCAGTCCGCTCACCAAGCTCATCGCGTCAGCCCTCCCAGTTCGCACCCGGGTTCCGGACCGCCCGGAACCAGCGACTCGGCGGCCAGCGCGTCCCGCGCCCGTTCGGCCCGCTCCAGCTCCCCCGCGACCGTCCGCCGCACCTGCGTGAGCTGCCCGATGAGCGCGTCCAGCTCGTCCAGCTTGCGCCGGTAGACCAGGAGCGAGGCCGGGCAGGAGTCACCCTCCGGGTGCCCGGCCCGCAGGCACTCCACGAACGGGCGGGTCTCCTCCAGGTCGAAGCCGAAGTCCTGCAGCGTCCGGATCTGGCGCAGCAGTCTGAGGTGGCCCTCGTCGTAGGTGCGGTGTCCCTTGTCGTCGCGCCGGGCGGGCAGCAGCCCCCGCGCCTCGTAGTAGCGCAGGGTGCGGGTGGTGGTCCCGGCCCGTGCGGCCAGCTCGCCGATTCGCATGTCCCCGACGGTAGGCGTTGACGTCGGCGTCAAGGCAAGCCCCCGGTCCGACGGGGGCGTCCGGAGGTCCGGCGAGGGGTGTCCGGTGGTCCGGCGGGGCGGGCGCCCGCCGGTCTCCCCGGGTCAGCCGGCCTCGACCCCGGCCGACTCCTCCACCTCCAGCAGGGACGCGCTGTGCCGCTCCTCGTCGAAGGCCCTGCGCCCGCCCCGGAGCCCGAACAGGCGCTTGGCCAGGGCGATGTAGAGGACCGCCAGGATGTTGAGGACGAGCGTGGCGATCTTCAGGTAGCTGACCTTCTCGGTGAGTTCGTAGATCTCCAGCGGGAGGAAGGCGGCGGTGGCGATCACCGTCAGGTACTCCGCCCAGCGCTTGGCGTACCAGAGGCCGACCGCCTCGACCAGCTCGATGAGCGCGTAGGCCAGCAGCAGGGCGGCGACCAGCAGCAGTGTGGAGTGCTTGTAGCCGAACGCCCTCTGGATGGAGCCGACGACCGGTGAGTGGTCGAGGTCGTAGTGGAAGTGCCGGAACACCGGGCGGAAGACGTTCAGGTTCTCCTGGAACAGCCGGCGCACCGCGTCCTGGCTGTTGCTGAACCTCCACACCGCGAAGGCGACCAGCACGATGAACACCCCGCGCACGGCCCGCTCGATCGCCAGGAAGCGCAGGATGAACAGGTCCCGCAGCACCTTGCCGCGCGGCACCAGCGGCGCCTCCTCGGCCGGTCCTGAGCCGTGCGGCTCGCCGAGCACGAAGTCGCCGCAGCGCAGGCAGCGCCACACGTCGCCGAGCGCGGTCCGGGCGTGCAGGCGCACCCGCAGCCGCGGGTCGTCGGGCGCGTAGGTCACATGCCCCTTGCGCGCACACGTCCGCCGGTCCCAGTCGATCTTCATCCCCCGTGCCTCCCTAAGCGTACGGACGCCGTACGCCGACGTGCCGTTCCGGTCGATCCGGAGCGGCACGTTAGCCGACGCGGGCAGGGAGTGGTCAGCCGGCCGCGCTGTCCACGAGTTCCCTCTGCTCTTCCTCCGCCCGCGGGGCCGCGCTCGCACGGCGCGGGAGCAGGACGGCCACCAGGACGGTGCCGACGCCCAGGATCACCGCGCCGACCAGGCTGGTGTGGGCGACCGCGTGGGCGAACGAGGAACCGACCGCGTCGGCCATCTGCCGGGCGCTGCCCGCCAGTTCGGCGGCCTGCTGCTTGAGCTGCGCGGCCTGCTGCGGGTCCTTGGCGGCCGCGGCGCGGGCCGCCGCCTGGTGCGCCTTGTCCCCGATGCCCTGGGCGACCGCGTACCCGGCGCCGACCGAGTCCCGGGCGGTGGCCAGGGCGCTCGCCGGGAGTCCGCTGCCGGCGGTGGCGTCGGTGAGGCGGTCGCCGTAGGAGGTGCCGAGCAGCGAGCCGAGGATGGCGATGCCGAGCGAGCCGCCCAGCTCCAGTGAGGTGTCGTTGACCGCGCCGCCGACGCCCAGCTCGGACTCCGGGAAGGAGCCCATGATCGCGTCGGTGCAGGGCGACAGGGCGAGACCGATGGCGAGGCCCAGGATGACGAGGGGCGCCACGAAGTCGCCGTAGCCCGAGCCGGCGTCCACCCGGGTCAGCAGCGCCAGGGCCGTCGTACCGCCGACCATGCCCGCGCCGACCGTCCACTTCATGCCGACGCGCGGGGTGAGCCAGCCGGTGAGGGCCGAGCCCACGAAGACCGCGCCGGCCAGCGGCAGCATGCGCACGCCGGTCTCCAGGGCGTCGTAGCCGAGGACGAACTGGAGGTGCTGCGTGAGGTAGTAGAAGGCGCCGAAGACGGCGAGGAAGAACAGGGCGACGGCGAGGTTGGAGCCGGCGAAGCGGCGGTCGGTGAAGCGGCGGACGTCGAGGATCGGGCGGGGGTGGCGCAGCTCCCACAGGACGAAGGCGGCCAGGCCCGCGGCCGCGACGACCGCGGCGGTCACGGCCTTGGCGCCCCAGCCGAAGTGCGGTCCCTCGATGATCATGTAGACGAGCGAGCCGGTCCAGAGCACGGAGAGCAGGCCGCCGACGTAGTCGATGCGGTCGTGGTGCCCGGCCCGGGAGGGCGGTACGAGGACCAGGGCGCCCACGATGGCGACGGCGGCGACCGGCACGTTGATCAGGAAGGTCGAGGACCAGCCGTGGTCGCGCAGCAGGGCACCCGCGACCACCGGCCCGGCGGCGATGGCGAGGCCGGCGGTGGCGGTCCACAGGGTGATCGCCTTGGCGCGCTCGGCGCGCGGGAAGGTCGCGGCGAGCAGGGAGAGCGTGGCGGGCATGATCAGCGCGGCGCCGACGCCCATCACGGCGCGGGCGGCGATGACGGTCGTGGCGCTGCCGGCCAGGTAGCCGAGGACGGCGCCGCCGCCGAAGACGACGAGACCGAGCACGAGCGCCCCGCGCCGGCTGTACTTGTCGCCGATCGCGCCGAGCAGCAGCATCAGCGCCGCGTAGGGGACGGTGTAGCCGTCGATGACCCACTGCAGGTCGGCGCTGGACAGCCCGAGGTCCCGGGTCATGTCGGGGGCGGCGACGGTGAGGGCGGTGTTGGCCATCACGATGATCAGCAGGCTCAGGCAGAGCACCAGGAGCGCCCACCAGCGGCGGGCGTAGGGGTGCCCCGTGCTGTCGACCGGTTCCTTCATGACGAGTCGCATGGCAGGGATCGCCTTCCTCGGTACGCGACAAACTTGCACAGCGCCGTGCAATTGCACAGCCATGTGCAATGTACGTCGTTGCACAGCGCTGTGCAAGTCGAGGAGGGGAGTGCACAATGACGGTCATGACCACGGGTAACACCAGCCGCGCCGACGCCAATCGGCGCCGCATCCTCGACGTCGCCCTCGCCGAGCTGCTGCGCGACCCCGACGCCTCCATGGACCAGATCGCCCGCGCCGCGGGGGTCGTACGGCGGACCGTGTACGGCCATTTCCCCAGCCGTGAGGCGCTGATCAGCACCCTCGTCGACGGAGCGGTGGAGGCGCTGACGGAGGCGGACGCGGGGTCACGCGCCGGGGTGGCGGACCCGGCGGAGGCGGTGGCCCGGTCGGTGCTCGCGATCTGGGCGATCGCCGACCGCTACCGGCTGCTGGTCGCGCTGGCCCAGCGCACGGTCACCGTGCAGGGCATCCGCGACCGCCTGGCGCCGCTGCGCGAGAACAAGATCCAGGTGCTGCGGCGCGGCCTGGACGAGGGTGTCTTCACCTCCCCGCTGCCGGCACCTGCCCTCGCGTACGTGCACGAGCAGCTGCTGTTCGCGGTGATGGAGGCGGTGAACGACGGCCTGGTGCCGCCCGAGGAGGCGGGCCACTCGGCCACGGTCACGGTCCTGACCGCGGCGGGCGTGCCCGCCGCCGCGGCCACGGGGCTGGTGGCGAGGCTGACCGGGGAGGCCTAGGGCCTCCGCGCGCCTCCCCGCGATGCCCACGCCCCCGGAAAAGCCGGAAACCGGGCGGTCGGGTCCACGCGGGGAGGACTCGGCCGCCCGGCGGCGGTGACCGGACGCCCGGCCCCGGTTCAGGCGGAGCCGGACGTCCGGAGTTCTGCGGGGGCTACGCCTTGGCCAGCTCCTTCTCGCCGTCCTCGCGCGGCTCGGGCAGTTCGGTGACGGTGCCGCGGTGGTCGTCCAGCAGCGTCGTCTCGTCGAACGGCAGCTCCCCGGCGAGCACCTGCCGGACCCGGGCCTTGTCGATCTCCTTGGTCCAGGTGCCGATCAGGACGGTGGCGACCGCGTTGCCCGCGAAGTTGGTCAGCGCGCGGGCCTCGCTCATGAAGCGGTCGATGCCGACGATGAGGCCGACGCCGTCCACCAGCGCGGGCTTGTGCGACTGCAGGCCGCCGGCCAGCGTGGCGAGCCCCGCACCGCTGACGCCCGCCGCGCCCTTGGAGGCCAGCAGCAGGAAGAGCAGCAGCGGGATCTGCTCGCCGACGGACATCGGCGTGCCCAGGGCGTCCGCGATGTAGAGCGAGGCCATGGTCATGTAGATCATGGTGCCGTCGAGGTTGAAGGAGTAGCCGGTCGGCACGGTGATGCCGACGACCGGCTTGCTGACACCGAGGTGCTCCATCTTCGCGATCAGCCGCGGCAGCGCGGACTCGGAGGAGGAGGTCGACAGGATCAGCAGGAACTCACGGGCGAGGTACTTGAACAGCGAGAGGACGTTCAGTCCCGCGACGACCCGCAGCAGCGCGCCCAGCACGATGAAGACGAACAGGAAACAGGTGACGTAGAAGCCGAGCATCAGCACGGCGAGACTCTTCAGCGCGTCCAGACCGGCCGAGCCGACCACCGCCGCGATGGCACCGAAGGCACCGATCGGCGCGGCCCACATGACCATCGCCAGGATGCGGAAGACGAGGCGCTGGATGTGCTCGATGCCGCGGAGCACCGGCTGCCCGGCGGAGCCCATGGCCTGGAGCGCGAAGCCGGCGAGCAGCGCCACCAGCAGCGTCTGGAGGACCTGGCCCTCGGTGAAGGCGGAGACGAACGTGACCGGGATGATCGACAGCACGAAGTCGACCGGCGGCAGCGCGTCGCTGGAGACCTGGGCGTGCCCGGTCTGCTTGAGCGCGTCGGTCAGGTGCAGCCCGTCGCCCGGGTGCAGCACGTTGCCGACCACGAGCCCGATGGCGAGCGCCACGAGCGACATCACCAGGAAGTAGCCGAGCGCGATGCCGCCGACGGCACCGACCTTCGCGGCCTTCCGCACGGACCCGATGCCGAGCACGATGGTGCAGAAGATGATCGGCGAGATCATCATCTTGATCAGGTTCACGAAGCCGGTGCCCAGCGGCTTCAGCTCGACCGCGGCATCGGGCCAGATCAGCCCCACGGCGATGCCGAGCGCGACCGCCACGATGACGGCGATGTACAGGTAATGGGTCCGGTCCCGCTTCACGCGGGGTGCGGCAGGTGCCGTATCGGGGGTGCTGGCGGCCACGGCTGCCCTCCTTGACGTCTTCGTCGGCATCACCGGCGTGCGGCTCACGTCCGGGCGGATGGGGATGCCTGACTATCTCCCGGCCTGTGAGGGCGGTCACCCTTCCGTTCATTTAGTTCACGCACGAACGGCGAGGCACACTCGTGGCATGCGCTTCCCGCCCCTCCCCCGCCCCCGCAGCCTCGCGGGCCAGCTCTTCGCCATGCAGGCGGTGCTCATAGCGGTGGTCGTGGCCGGGTACGCGCTGTTCACCTACGTCAGCGACGAGCGGCAGGCGGTGGACGCGTCCGCCCTGCACGCGACCGCCGTGGCCCGCTCGATCGCGGACTCCCCGACGGTCGGCGCGGCGATCCACACCACCGACCCGACCCGGGAGCTCCAGCCGTACGCGATGCGAGTCATGCGGGACACCGACGTCGACTTCGTGACGATCATGAACCCGTCCGGCATCCGCTGGACCCACCCCGACGAGAAGCAGATCGGCAGGCACTTCATCGGCCGGATCGACCCGGCCCGGCACGGCCGCACCTTCACCGAGACGTACACCGGCACCCTCGGCGCGTCCGTCCGCGCGGTGACCCCGGTGGAGGAGAACGGGCGGGTGATCGGCATGGTCAGCGCCGGCATCAAGGTCGAGGCGATCAGCGCCCGGGTCCGGGGCCAGGTCACCGCGCTGCTGGGGGTGGCCGGCGGGGCGCTCCTGCTGGGCGCGGTCGGCACCTACGTGATCAACGCCCGGCTGCGCCGCCACACCCACGGCATGAACGCCACCGAGCTGAGCCGGATGCACGACTACCACCAGGCGGCCCTGCACGCGGTGCGCGAGGGACTGCTGATGCTGGACGGGCAGTACCGGGTGGCGCTGATCAACGACGGCGGCCGGGTACTGCTCGGGGTGGGCGAGGAGGTGGACGTGATCGGCCGGTCGGTGGCCGAGCTGGGCCTGCCGGCCCCGCTGACCGGCGCACTGCTGTCGGCCGAGCCACGGGTCGACGAGGTGCACCTGACGGCGTCACGCGTGCTGGCGGTCAACACCTCACCGGTGTCCGGCGGCGAACGCAGGGGCACGGTCGTCACCTTGCGCGACGTGACCGAACTCCAGTCGCTGATGGGCGAGCTGGACTCGGAGCGCGGCTTCACCCAGGCCCTGCGCTCGCAGGCGCACGAGGCCGCCAACCGGCTGCACACGGTGGTCTCGCTGATCGAGCTGGGCCGCGCCGACGAGGCGGTGGACTTCGCCACGGCCGAGCTGGAGCTGGCGCAGGCGCTCACCGACCAGGTGGTGGCGGCGGTGAGCGAGCCGGTCCTGGCCGCCCTGCTGCTGGGCAAGACGGCGCAGGCCAACGAGCGGGGCGTGGAGCTGGTGGTGTCCCCGGACAGCCGGCTCGACGACGGCCTGCTGCCGGCCGAACTCTCCGCCCGGGACCTGGTGACGGTCCTCGGCAACCTGATCGACAACGCGGTGGACGCGGCGCAGGGCAGCGTGGGCGCGCGGGTGACGGTGACGGCGTACGCCGCCGGGTCCGAACTGGTGCTGCGCGTCTCGGACACCGGACCCGGTGTCGACCCCGCCCACGCCGACCTGGTGTTCCAGCGGGGGTTCTCGACGAAACCGGCCGGACCGGGCGGGCGGGGCCTGGGCCTGGCCCTGGTCCGGCAGGCGGTCACCCGGCTCGACGGGAGCCTGACGGTGGCGGAGTCCGCGGCGGACGGAGAGGGCGGAGCGGTGTTCGAGGTGCGGTTGCCGCTGCCCGCGGCGGTGGGGAACGGCGGATGACCGGCGAACGGCAGGCGATCAGGGTCCTGGTGGTGGAGGACGATCCGGTGGCCGCCGACGCGCACGTGATGTACGTCGGCCGGGTGCCGGGGTTCGTGGCGGTCGGCAAGGCGCACAGCGGGGCGGAGGCGCGGCGGGTCCTCGACCGGACGCCGGTGGACCTGCTGCTGCTCGACCTGCACCTGCCGGACGTGCACGGGCTGCAACTGGCGCGGTCGCTGCGGGCGGCGGGGCATCACGCGGACGTGATAGCGGTGACGTCGGCGCGTGACCTGACGGTGGTGCGCGAGGGCGTCTCGCTGGGCGTCGTCCAGTACGTGCTCAAGCCGTTCACCTTCGCGACCCTGCGGGACCGCCTGGTGCGGTACGCCGAGTTCCAGGCCGCGGTGGGCGAGGCGAGCGGACAGGACGAGGTGGACCGGGCCTTGGCGGTGCTCCGCGCCCCCTCCCCCGCCGCCCTGCCCAAGGGCCTGAGCGCCCCCACGCTGGAACGCGTCACCGCCACCCTCCGCGGGGCCCCCGACGGCCTCACGGCGGCCGGCGTGGCCGAGGCGGTGGGCATCTCCCGCATCACCGCCCGCCGCTATCTGGAACACCTGGTGGACGCGACCCGCGCGGCCCGGACCCCGCTGTACGGCCAGGTGGGGCGGCCGGAACTGGTGTACCGGTGGGTGCCGCAGGGGCGGTGAGGGCGTCGCCGGACCTCGGGCCCGGCGTGCTCGCTCACCGGAGGGCTCGCGCGCGGCCCACGCGGCCCATCCGGAGGGTGTGGACGCCCTGGTGGTCCGGGGCACGCCACGGGGCCGCGGGTCCCGCCGGCTCCGGGAAGGGGCCCCACGGTACGTACGGGGAGACCACGTCGACTTCCGGGGCGGGACCTTCCACGGCCCCGTCGTCGGGAAACAGGCCGGCGGCCGCCGGCGGTCCGGCCGATCCGCCGCCGACGCATTGACCTGACCAGACCACTCCTCATACGTTCACACGGCAGCGATCTCCACGAAACGCCACTCCGAAGTGAGCCCGTAGGAGGTAGTGCCCGTGCGCCCCACCGCCGCCACTCTCATCGCCCTCGCCCTCGCCGCGACGACCCTCAGCGCCTGTGGTGCCGGGTCCGGCAGCAGTCCCGACACGCTGAAGGTGTCCTTCAAGCAGTCCACCGACAACTCCGTCAAGGTGATGGACACCTACCTCGCCGGCATCAAGCAGCAGTTCGAGAAGAAGTACCCCGGCAAGAAGGTGGAGTTCGTGCCCATCAAGGCGCCGGACTCGGAGTACTACACCAAGCTCCAGCAGATGCTGCGCTCCCCGCGGACCGCCCCGGACCTGGTGTACGAGGACACCTTCCTCATCAACTCGGACATCACCAGCGGGTACCTGCGGCCCCTCGACCCCTACCTCGCCAAGTGGCCGGACTGGAAGCAGTTCATCGGCACCGCCAGGAACGCGGCGAAGGGTCAGGACGGGAAGACGTACGGCGTCCCGGACGGGACGGACACCCGCGGACTCTGGTTCGACCGGCGGGTGTTCAGGAAGGCCGGGCTGCCGGCCGACTGGCAGCCGAGGACCTGGGACGACATCCTCGCCGCCGCCCGCACCATCAAGCGGAGGGTGCCCGGTGTCACGCCCCTCAACGTCTACACCGGCAAGCCGGCCGGCGAGGCAGCCACCATGCAGACCTTCGAGATGCTGCTGTACGGCACCGACGACGGTCGGACGGACCCGCTCTACGACGCCGCCCGCAAGAAGTGGGTGGTCGGCAGCCAGGGTTTCAAGGACTCCCTCGCCTTCGTGGAGCGCGTCTTCAAGGAGAAGCTGGGCCCCGACGTCTCCGACGCCCTCGACCCGAACTTCAGCACCGCCGTCCGCGGTGAACTCCTCCCGCAGGGCAAGCTCGGCATCGCCCTGGACGGCTCCTGGCTGCCGCAGGACTGGCTGCCGGGCGGCGGGCACGAGTGGCCGGACTGGTCCAAGCGGCTCGGGCTGGCGTACATGCCCACGCAGCACGGTCAGGCCCCGGGCAGGGTCAGCATGTCCGGCGGCTGGACCTGGGCCGTCCCGGCCAGGGCCGGCCACCCGGACCTCGCCTTCGACTTCATCCGGACGATGCAGACCGAGGCGAACGCCCGCACGTGGTACGTCGCCAACTCCGGTATCGCGGTACGTGAGGACGTGGCGAGCGACCCGGCGTACGTCGGCGCCCAGCCCGGCATCAAGTTCTTCACCGCTCTCGTCGCCAGCACCCACTACCGGCCCGCCTACCCCGCGTACCCGAGGGTGTCGACCGCCGTCCAGGAGGCCATGGAGGGTGTGACGACCGGCGACCGGTCCGTCGACAGCGCGGCGAGCGGGTACGACGCCACCCTCAAGGACGTCACCGGCGACCGAGTGATCCGCAGGTGAGCGGGCGGCCCCGGGTGGCGAGGGCCCTCCCCCTCGCCCCCGCCCTGGTCCTGCTCATCCTCTTCCTGGCCGGCCCCATCGCCTACTGCGCGTACATCGCCTTCACCGACCTCCAGCTGACCGGCCAGGCCCACTCCTCCTTCGTCGGCCTCGACAACTTCCGCAGGGCCTTCCACGACGACGCGTTCCTGAACGCGGTGTGGCTGACGCTGGTGTTCACGGTGCTGTCCTCGCTCGTCGGGCAGAACACCCTGGGGCTGGCCCTCGCCGCGCTGATGATGCGCGCGTCCAGGCCCGTGCGGACGCTCACCGGCGCGGTCGTGATCACCGCCTGGGTGCTGCCGGAGGTCGTCGCCGGGTTCCTGCTCTACGCCTTCTTCCGGCGCGAGGGCACCCTGAACGCCATCCTGGCGCACCTCCATCTGCCCGCCCAGAACTGGCTGTTCACGCTGCCCATCCTGGCCGTGTCGTTCGCCAACGTCTGGCGCGGCACGGCCTTCTCGATGCTCGTGTACTCCGCCGCGCTCGACGGGATACCGGGCGAGATCACCGAGGCGGCCGAGGTGGACGGGGCCGGCGGCTGGCGGCGCATGTGGCACATCACGCTGCCGATGATCCGCAGGTCCATCGGCACCAACCTCATGCTCAACACCCTCCAGACGCTCTCCGTGTTCGGGCTGATCTGGGTGATGACCAGGGGCGGCCCGGGCGACCGGAGCCAGACCCTGCCCCTGTTCATGTACGAGCAGGCGTTCCAGAACAGCATGATCGGCTACGGCACGGCCGTCGCGCTGCTCCTGCTGCTGGTGGGCTCCCTGTTCTCGGTCGTCTACCTGCGCCTGCTGCGCACGGAGGTGTGAGGCCGGCCATGCCCCGCAACCGCCCCTCCCGCCGCCTGGCAGCCGACGCCGGGCTGCTCGTCGTCGCCCTCGCCTTCGCGCTGCCCCTCGCCTGGGTGCTGCTGGCCTCGGTGGACCCGCACGCCGACCTGCGGGTCAAGGCACCCGACGGACTGACGTCGGCCAACTTCGACGCGGTCCTCACCCCCGACATCACCTACACCCCGCTGCTCAACAGCCTCGTCCTATGCGGCGGGGCCACCGCGCTGACGGTCGTGTGCGCGGCGCTCGCCGCGTATCCGCTGTCCCGGTTCCGGTCCCGGCTCAACCGGCCGTTCCTGCTGACGATCCTGTTCGCGACCAGCCTGCCGATCACCGCGATCATGGTCCCGGTGTACGCCCTGTTCGTGCGGGTGAACCTGATCGACACCCTCCAGGGCACGATCCTCTTCTTCGCCGCCTCCCAGCTCCCCTTCGCCATCTGGCTGACGAAGAACTTCATGGACGGGGTGCCGAAGGAGCTGGAGGAGGCGGCCTGGACGGACGGGGCCTCGGCGTGGCAGTCCCTGACCCGGATCGTGCTGCCGCTGATGGGCCCGGGCCTCGCCGTCGTCACCGTCTTCTCGTTCGTGATGATGTGGGGGAACTTCTTCGTCCCCTTCATGCTGCTGCTCAGCCCGGACCTGATGCCGGCCTCGGTCAGCATCAACGACTTCTTCGGCAACCGGGGCATGGTGGCGTACGGGCAGCTCGCCGCGTTCTCGGTCGTCTACTCGACGCCGGTGATCCTGCTGTACGTGCTGATCGCGCGGAAGCTGGGCGGCGGGTTCGCGCTGGGCGGAGCGGTCAAGGGGTGAGCCGGCCACGAGGGGCGCGGCGGCTCGCGGGGCGATCGGCGGCGATGCGCCCGTCACGTCCCGAACGGACGGTACGTACCGAACGGCCGGAACCGTACGTTCCTACAACCGGTGATCCTGTCCGAACGGACCGTAGCCAGGGCGTGACGGCGCCCCTACCTTGTGCCGGGTGCACCGACCCTCCACCCCTCCCCCGTTCAACGC
>NZ_JAJSZC010000200.1:0-14497 GCF_036815105.1 Streptomyces sp. IBSBF 3136 | reverse complement strand
CGGGGGCACCGGGGGCGGGGCGGCGGAAGGCGCCCGCCGCGGGCGAGGAGTGCCGCCCGCGCCGCCGGGACGCCGCCGCGTGCGCGCTCAGTCGCGGGCGAAGGTGAGGTCCGCGGCGCTCACCACGGTGCCCAGCCGGGGGAAGTCCAGACGGACGGACGCCTCGTGCTCGGGGGCGGTGAGAGCGGCCATGGCGTCCTCGACGAAGACCAGGTCGTAGCCGAGGTCGGCGGCGGCCCTGGCGGTGGACTCGACGCCGAGGTTGGTGGCGATGCCGCCGAAGACCAGGGTGCGGATGCCGCGTTCACGCAGCCGTTCGTCGAGTTCCGTGCCCTGGAAGCCGCCGACGGTGCGCTTGACCACCTCCAGGTCGCCCTCCCGGCAGAGCCCCGCCACCAGCCCGCTGCCGGGCGGCTGTTCGGGGACCGAGGGGCGTTCGACCCGGATGAGGACGACGGGGGCGCCGGCGCCGCGGAAGGCGGCCGCGAGGTGCTCGGCGGTGGCCAGTACGTCGGTGCCCTTGCGGGGTTCGAGGGGCAGCGCGACGACGCGGTCCATCAGGTCGACGAGGACGAGTGCGGTGCGCTGCGGATCGAGCACGGGAGCTGCGGTCATGACGGAACGTTAGCCGCCGTCGGCCGTCCGTGGCGGAAATCCGGATCAACAGGCGTGTGAACTGATCGCGTTCGGCGGTCGTCGGCGGTGCGAGCGGTTCGTCGTCGGCCCGGCGGGCGGCCTTCTCGGCCGATTCCGGGAAGGTGGCACCGCGGCCCTGAACCGGCGCGCTCCGTGCGGTGCACGCTTCTTGTGGGGTGCCGGAGCCGCAACTACCGTCTTGTGAACGGACATCGGACGTGGGATGTCCGGAAGTCCGGATGTCCGTATCCGTGCCGGTTCCCGGGTCCGTCTCATGTCCGTCCGGATGTCCGGCCGACGAAGGGCAGGTCGCTCCGTGCCGTCAGGTCTTCGCGCCCGTCTCGGATCCGTGCTGGTCACCGCCCTCAGCACGGCGGCGCTGGTCGTGCTCCCGCTCGCCTCACCTCACCCGGCACACGCGCGCCCCGACGCCGCCGCGCCCGGCTTCGAGCAGCAGGTTCTCTTCAGGGCGTCCCAGGACCCCGGATACGCCTGCTTCCGCATCCCGGCGGTCGTGCGGACCGGGGACGGCACGCTGCTGGCGTTCGCCGAGGGGCGGGTGCTGAACTGCGGGGACGCGGCGGACATCGACATCGTCGTCAAGCGCTCCACCGACGGCGGCCGCACCTGGGGCCCGCTGCGGGTGGTCAACGAGGGCGCGGGCGACACGCACGGCAACCCGGCGCCCTTGGTGGACCGGGAGACCGGCCGGATCTGGCTGGCGGAGACGTACAACACCGGCCGTACGGACAGCGCGAGCTGCTCGGTGCCCTGCGACCGCACCCCGCACCTGCAGTACAGCGACGACGACGGGGAGACCTGGTCGGCGCCGCGCGACCTGAGCCCCGAGATCCTGCCCGCCGACTGGAACTCCTGGTACGCGACCGGTCCGGTGCACGGCATCCAGCTCAGCCGCGGCCGGTACGCCGGACGGCTGGTCTTCGGCGTCAACACCGAGACCTGGGACGGCAGCCGGGTCACCGCCAACCACGCCGCGCTCGTCGTCAGCGACGACCACGGCGGCCACTGGCGGATCGGTGCCACCGACACCTGGCCCGTCGCCGCCGACGGCACCTTCCGGCAGAAGCCCTCCGAGCTGACCCTCACCGAACGCGCGGACGGCTCGGTCCTGGTCAGCGGCCGCGAGCAGGACGGCACCGACCTCGGCCACCGCACTCAGGCCGTCAGCCGGGACGGCGGCGGCAGCTTCACCGCCCCCTTCCGCGGCCTGCCGGATCTCTACACCCCGCAGGTGCAGGGCTCGATACTGCGCCTGGGCGACCGGATCCTGCTCTCCTGCCCCGCCGACCCCGACCGGCGCCGTACGATGATGATCCGGTCCTCCTACGACGGCGGCCGCACCTGGGACAGCGTGGACCGCGGCACGGTCGTCACCACCGACTGGTCCGGCTACTCCGATCTGGTGCGCGCCGACCACGACACCGTGGGCCTGCTGTACGAGGGCGGGGCGGTCGACGCGCGCGACGAGATCCGTTTCGCCCGCTTCACCGAGGACTGGCTGGCACCGCGCCGCGGCCCCGACCCGCGCACCGCCGACCTCGCCCCGCACGCCCGCCCGGCCGCGGTGCTCGGCGGCGCCCGGGAGACGGACGGCGTGTCCGGTGGCGCGCTGGAGTTCGACGGCACCGACGACGCCGTGCGCCTGCCGTACCGGCCGGGGCTGCCGCTGGGCAGCGGGGACTTCACCGCGTCCCTGTGGTTCCGGTACACGGCCGGCACCGGGGAGCAGCCCCTGTTGTGGATGGGCGGTGTCGGCACCTCCCAGCCGCAGGTCTGGGTGCGCGGCGAGCCGGCGAACCACCGTCTCCAGGCGCTCATCACGGTGCGTGACGGCGCGGCCGCGCCGCAGACGGCGTACGTGCGTACCGCCGACGCCTACAACGACGGTGTGTGGCACCACCTGGTGCTGCGCCGGTCGGCGGACGGGCTGTCGTTGACCGTCGACGGTATACGGTCGACCGTCGCCGGTGTACCGGGCTCCGTCAGCCGTAACTCACCCTTCGGGGTACACGTCGGCCAGCGCGTCGACAGCCGGGCCTTCTTCACCGGCGCGATCGACGACGTGCACGTGTGGGACCGGGCGCTGACCGACGAGGAGCTGTCCGACCCGAAGGCGCCGCCGTTCCTCAAGGACACCGTGCTGTGGCTCCCGCTGGACCGGGTCGCCGGCTGACGCCGTTCGGGCCGAGCGCGTCTCAGCGGTTCCGGGGCGGTCTCAGCGGGAGCCGGTGCCGGCCGCGGTGCGGGACGCCGCGGCCGGCCCGGCGGGTTCCCCGGCCGCCTCCGGGTCGCGGGCGCGCCGCTTGGCGATGACCGCGCAGACCATGAGCTGCATCTGGTGGAAGAGCATCAGCGGCAGCACGGCCAGGGAGGCGTGCGCGCCGAACAGGACGCTGGCCATCGGCAGACCGGAGGCCAGGGACTTCTTGGAGCCGGCGAACTGGATGGCGATCCGGTCCTCACGGGGGAAGCCGAGCATCCTGCCGCCGTACCAGGTCAGGGCGAGCATGACGGCCAGCAGGACGGCTTCGACGCCGAGCAGCGCGCCGAGCCGGGCGGGGCTGACCTGGTGCCAGATCCCCCGGGTCATGCCCTCGCTGAACGCGGTGTAGACGACCAGCAGGATGGAGCCGCGGTCCACGAGGCCGAGGACCTTCTTGTGCCGGGCGACGAAGCCGCCGATCCAGCGGCGCAGCACCTGTCCGGCGAGGAACGGCACCAGCAGCTGGAGCACGATCTTGACGAGGGAGTCGGTGGAGAACCCGCCGCCGCTGCCGCCCAGCAGCACGGCCGCGAGCAGCGGGGTGACGAGGATGCCGACCAGGGAGGAGAAGGAGCCCGCGCAGATGGCGGCGGGCACGTTTCCGCGGGCGATCGAGGTGAACGCGATCGACGACTGGATGGTGGACGGCACCAGGGTCAGGAAGAGCAGTCCCTGGTACAGCGGCTGGGTCAGCACCTCCGGCACCAGGCCGCGGGCGGCCAGGCCGAGCACGGGGAAGACGAGGAAGGTGCAGGCCAGGACGGTGAGGTGGAGCCGCCAGTGCCGTAGGCCGTCGATGGCCTCGCGGGTGGAGAGCCGGGCGCCGTAGAGGAAGAAGAGGAAGGCGATCGCGGCGGTGGACGCCCCGGAGGCCACGTCGGCGCCGGTGCCGTGGGCCGGGAAGAGCGCCGCGAGGCCCACGGTGCCGAGCAGCAGCACGATGTAGGGGTCGACCGGCATCCAGCTCGGCCAGCGCAGGCGTTTCACGGTGCTCCACTCGTGTTCTTCGGGTTAGTGTCCGTCGGTTCGGTTCGCGCACGTCGGCTCGGCCTCGGCTCGGCCCGCCGGGTCCGGACGGGCGGCCCCGGAGGCCCCCTCCATGGTCCTCCGCCGCATGTCGATCGGGAATCCGGCATACCACTCTGACTGTCATCGCGTTCCGTGATGACCGGCGCTAGGCTGCGAGCGTGTACGACCCCACGCATCTGCGCACGTTCCTGGCGGTGGCGCAGACGCTCAGCTTCACGCAGGCCGCCCGGCGGCTCGGCCTGCGCCAGTCGACGGTCAGCCAGCACGTGCGCCGGCTGGAGGACGCGGCCGGCCGCCGGCTGTTCCTGCGGGACACGCACGCGGTGGAGCTGACCGAGGACGGCGAGGCCATGCTGGGCTTCGCCCGCAGGCTGCTGGAGGTGCACGAGCAGGCGACCGCCTTCTTCACCGGCACCCGGGTGCGGGGGCGGCTGCGCTTCGGCGCGTCGGAGGACTTCGTGCTGACCCGCCTGCCGGAGATTCTGGAGGGGTTCCGGCACGACCATCCCGAGGTCGATCTGGAGCTGACGGTGGAGCTGTCCGGCACCCTGCACGAGCAGCTGGCGGCGGGGAAGCTGGACCTGGTGCTGGCCAAGCGGCGGCTCGAGGACCCGCGCGGTGAGCTGGTGTGGCGCGACGACCTGGTGTGGATCGGCTCCGGGCACCTGCGCCTGGAGGCCGGCCGGCCGGTGCCGCTGATCGTGTACCCGCCGCCCGGCATCACCCGGGCGCGGGCCCTCGAGGTGCTGGAGGAGCAGGGGCGGCCGTGGCGGATCGTGTGCACGAGCGGCAGTCTGAACGGGCTGATCGCCGCCGCGCGTGCCGGTCTCGGCGTGATGGCGCACTCCCGGCGGCTGATCCCGCCGGGGCTGTTCGCGGTGCCGGACCGTGCCGGGCTGCCCGAGCTGGGCAGGGTCGACTTCGTGCTGGTCCACGGGCGGCGCCCGGGTGCGGCGCAGGGCGCGGCGGACGCGCTGGCGTCTGCGATCCTGGCGGGCGGGGACCGGTTGCGTCCGGGGCAGCGGCAGGCGGCCGGCCTGCGCGGACAGGAGCATGGCCGGTAATCGGGTCGTACAGATTCGGTGGAGATTACGGCACCGAAACCTACTGACCCGTAAGTATTCTGTCCGACCCTTCCGTATGTGAGGGTATTTTCCGGCCGTCGGCCGGGGAGAAGGCGAGGTTTGCTCGGTTTCCTTACCTCTCCCGTCCGGCGAACGGGTGGGGTAGCTTTCACGGCGCTGAGCGGAGCACCACGGGCGTGACCGAAAAGCGAGGAAACGGGGAGCGAGGTTTGCGCGAGTTCACCACCCCTCCGTCGACGTCGGCGCCGCCGGTGGGCGGTCTGGCCGACGCCGTCTTCGAGCATGCCGAGCGGGACCCCCTGCACATCGCACTGGGCCGCAAGGACGACTCGGGGCAGTGGCGGGACGTGACCTCCGCCGAGTTCCGCGACGAGGTGCTCGCGCTGGCCAAGGGGCTGCTGGCCCGGGGCGTCCGCTTCGGCGACCGGGTCGCGATCATGTCCCGCACCCGTTACGAGTGGACCCTCTTCGACTTCGCGCTGTGGACGATCGGCGCCCAGGTGGTGCCGGTCTACCCGACGTCGTCGGCCGAGCAGTGCTTCTGGATGCTCTACGACGCGGAGGTGTCCGCGGCGATCGTGGAGCACGAGGACCACGCCATGACGATCGCGACCGTCATCGACCGGCTTCCGCGGCTGCGGGAGCTGTGGCAGCTGGACTCGGGCTGTGTGCAGGAGCTGTACGACGCGGGCGCGCACCTGGACGACGAGGTGGTCCACCGGCACCGGGAGGCGGTCACCCCCGAGTCGGTCGCCACGATCATCTACACCTCGGGCACCACCGGCCGGCCCAAGGGCTGTGTGATCTCGCACGGCAACTTCATGTTCGAGGCGGACACCGTCATCGAGCGGTGGGAGCCGGTGTTCCACTCCAAGAGGGGCGACGAGGCGTCCACCCTGCTGTTCCTGCCGCTGGCGCACGTCTTCGGGCGGATGGTGGAGGTCGCCACCGTCCGCGGCGGGGTGCGGCTCGGCCACCAGCCGCAGCTGAACGCCGCGGCCCTGCTGCCCGACCTCCAGGCCTTCCGGCCGACGTTCATCCTGGCGGTGCCGTACATCTTCGAGAAGGTGTTCAACGCCTCCCGCCGCAAGGCGGAGAAGGAGGGCAAGGGCGGGCCGTTCGAGAAGGCGGTCGACATCGCCGTGAAGTACGCCGACGCCGTCGAGGCCAAGGCCTGGGGCACCGGTCCGGGGCCGTCGGCGGCCCTGCGGATGCAGCACCAGCTGTTCGACAAGCTCGTGTATGCGAAAGTGCGCGCGGCGATGGGCGGCCGTATACGGAATGCGATGTCCGGCGGTTCGGCGATGGACCGCCGGCTGGGGCTGTTCTTCGCGGGCGCGGGCGTGCAGATCTACGAGGGCTACGGGCTGACCGAGTCGACGGCGGCGGCGACCGCCAACCCGCCCGAGCGCACCCGCTACGGCACCGTCGGGCAGGCCATCCCCGGCGTCACCGTGCACATCGCGGAGGACGGGGAGATCTGGCTGCACGGCGGCAACGTCTTCCAGGGCTACCTCAACAACCAGAAGGCGACCGACGCGACCCTGCACGACGGCTGGCTGGCCACCGGGGACCTCGGCGCCCTGGACGAGGACGGCTATTTGACGATCACCGGCCGCAAGAAGGAGATCCTGGTGACCTCCGGCGGCAAGAGCGTCTCGCCCGGTGTCCTGGAGGAGCGGGTCCGGGACCATCCGCTGGTCAACCAGTGCATCGTCGTCGGCAACGACCGGCCGTACATCGCGGCCCTGGTCACCCTGGACCAGGAGGCCGTCGAGCACTGGCTGCAGATGCGCGCCAAGCCCCGGCTGAGCCCGGCGCAGCTGGTGCGCGACGCGGATCTGGAGACGGAGGTGCGGCGCGCGGTCGTGGCCGCCAACACGCTCGTGTCGCAGGCCGAGTCGATCCGTACCTTCCGCATCCTGGCGCAGCCGTTCACCGAGGAGCACGGTCTGCTGACGCCGTCGCTGAAGCTGAAGCGGAAGGCGATCGAGAAGGCGTACGAGACCGAGGTCGAGGCCCTCTACCGGGCCTGACCGGAAACGCCCGGTCCGGAATGCATCGGGGCCCGTGATCGTTGACCATGGGAGTAGCAGCTGTCGACAACCGAAGGATCAACGAGCTCGTGAGCAGCAAGGTTCCCCCGATCATCCTCAACAACGGTGTCGAGATGCCCCAGCTGGGCTTCGGCGTCTGGCAGGTGCCGGACGACGAGGCCGAGCGGACCGTGGCCAAGGCGCTCGAGGCCGGGTACCGCAGCATCGACACGGCGGCGATCTACGGCAACGAAGAGGGCACCGGCAAGGCCATCGCGGCTTCCGGTCTGCCCCGCGAGGACGTCTTCGTCACCACCAAGCTCTGGAACGGCGACCAGGGGTACGACTCCACGCTGCGCGCGTTCGACGCGTCGCTGGAGAAGCTGGGTCTCGACTACGTGGACCTGTACCTGATCCACTGGCCGCTGCCGTCCCGTGGCCTGTACACCGACACCTACAAGGCGTTCGAGAAGCTGTACGCCGACGGCCGGGCCAAGGCCATCGGCGTGTCCAACTTCCTCCCCGAGCACCTGCTCCGGCTGATCGAGGAGACCTCGGTCGTGCCGGCGGTCAACCAGATCGAGCTGCACCCGCACCTGCAGCAGGACGTGGCGCGGGAGCTGCACGCCGAGCAGGGCGTCGCGACCGAGGCGTGGTCGCCGCTCGGCCAGGGCAAGGGGCTCCTCGAGGTGCCGGCGATCGTCGCGATCGCGCAGAAGCACGGTCGTACCCCGGCGCAGGTCGTGCTGCGCTGGCACCTTCAGCTGGGCAACGTGGTGATCCCGAAGTCCGTGACGCCGTCGCGGATCGAGGAGAACATCGCGGTGTTCGACTTCAGCCTGGACGACGAGGACCTCGCGGCGATCCGCGCGCTGAACGAGGACCGGCGTCTGGGTCCGGACCCGGCCACGTTCGACGTGAGCTGATTTTCCGCCAGTCCGTCCGCCCCATCGCCCGAGCGGTGGGGCGGCGGCTGTCCGCGCACCTTCGCGGGGGGCGGACGCTGAGGGCCGTGGGGCCGACCGCTGAGCCGGGGCCGACCGCCGCGTCCCGGGGAGCCGATCGCTGAGCCCGGGCCCGACCGCCGCGTCCCGGGGGCGGGCGGTGGTCCGCCGTGCGGTGCCGTGCGGCGGGGTCAGTCGAGGTGACCGTCCGCGTGCACGACCTCGAACTCCTCCAGTCCGACGACGCGTACGTGCGCCTTGGCCGCGCCCTCGTGGCGGGCCGCCGCCTGGCCGCCCCGGGAGGCGGCCATGGAGTCGCGGTCGGTGAAGAGGATGCCGACGCGGCCGGTGCCGTGCTCACGGTCGACGAGCAGGACGGCCCTGGCCACGCCGGGCAGGGTCTCGTAGCGCGGGAGCGCGGACGAGCGGAAGGTGTCGGCGAACAGATCGGCGTCCGCGGGGTCGAACTCGACCCGGGTGACGCTCAGTCCGCCGCCCACCCGGGGCGCCTGGACGGAGTGGCGGACGACCGCCTCGAAGTTCTCCACCGTCAGCGTGCCCGCGAACGGTCCCAGCATCGAGGCACGGTGCTCGCGCATCACCATGTCGCTGCTGTGCCGCTGCTGCGGGGTGTCCCACTGGCTCACCCCGAGGAGTTTGCCGAGCTCCCGGTCGACGAAGACACCGGCTCCGCGGTAGCCCGGCCGTTCTTCGAGCAGGTCGCGGCCCTCGCTGTTCAGGGCTCTGACGGCCGTGTCGATCTTCGTGGGGTCGCCGGTCACGTAGATGGTCCGCACGAACATGGCATTCGCCTCCCAGTTCGACATGACCAGTTTCCCCCGTGGACAAATCCGCGCAAACGGCGCAGCGATCGCGCGTTCGCCGCGAGGGCTTGACGGGGACATGCACATGGGGCCACCTTGTACGGCACCGGTAAGGAAACTTTCCTAACAGAAGGGTCCCCCACAGTGCGCTTTCGAACACTGACCCTCACCGCGGCTTCCGGAGCCGCCCTCCTCGCCGCCGGAGTGCTCCCCGCCCACGCCTCCGGCACGTCCGCACCCGCATCCGCCCAGGAGGGCTCGGTCAGCGCGGCCGACCTGCTCGCCAAGGTGACGTCCTGTTCGCAGATCTCCAGCGGCAAGTACAAGACCGACGACGAGACCTCGGCCACGGTCCCCGTCTGCGGCAAGAACGGCGCGGTCTTCTGGAAGGCCGACATGGACATCGACTGCGACGGCCAGCGCACCACCAACTGCAACGAGAACCGCGACCCCTGGTACCAGGACGACACCGCGTTCCACCAGTCCGACGGCAAGCCGCTGAAGGCCGAGTCCCTGCCGTACGTCGTGGTGCCCAGCTCCAGCAGCATCTGGAACTACTCCGGCGCGGGCATCAAGGGCGGTGGCGTGGTCGCCGTCATCTACAACAACAAGGTGGAGTACGCCGTCGTCGGCGACACCGGCCCCACGAAGATCATCGGCGAGGCCTCGTACGCCACCGCCAAGGCCCTCGGCATCGACCCCGACCCGGCCACCGGCGGGGTCGACTCCGGCGTGACGTACATCCTGTTCAAGAACTCCAAGGTCTCCCCCATCGAGAGCCACAGCGCGGCCGTCTCCCTCGGGGACCAGCTGGCCAAGCAGTTCCTGCAGAACAACTGATCAGGCGGTCGCGTCAGTTGGGCTGGCCCAGCGGACGCACCACCACGGTGTTGACGTCGACCCCGGCCGGCTGCCGGATCGCCCAGACCACCGAGTCGGCGATCTGGTCCGCGGTCAGGAGGTGCCCCGGGGGCAGGCTGCCGTAGCTGTCCCAGAACGGGGTCTCCACCCGGCCGGGGGCGACCAGCGTGACCCCGACGCCGAACTCGGTGACCTGGCGCCGGGTGTTCTCGGCGAGACCGGTCACCGCCCACTTGGTGGCGCCGTAGAGGTTGCCGGGCGTGGGGACGAAGCCGGCGACGCTGCCGATGAGCACGATCCGGCCGCGGGTCTCCTTCAGCGCGTCGACGGCAGCCCGGATGAGCAGGGCGGGACCGAGGACGTTGGTGAGGACCATCTCGGTCCAGCCCGCCGGATCACCGTCGGCCACCGAGTCGTGCGTGGCGGAGCCCGCGTTGGCGACGACGGTGTCCAGCCGGCCGAATGTCTTCGATGTACGGTCGACCGCATCCTGCACATCGTCGAACGACGACGCGCTGCCGACGACCGTCAGCAGGCCCTCGGGATTCCCCAGGCCGTCGGCGAACTCCCGCAGCCTGCGCTCCCCGCGACCGGTGACGGTGACCCGGTGGCCGGCGTCCAGCAGCTGCCGGGCCACGGCGGCGCCGATGCCACTGCCACCACCGGTGATGAGTGCGACCGGAGCGTCGTTCATGTCTTCCCCCTGCGTGTCGGTGACTGCCGGGGAGTCCATCACTTGGAGAGTTCTCGAAGTCAAGTTCCGCCGCAGGAGCGATGGTTGCCGCCGCTCGCTCGTTCTCGCGCGCGTCCGGCGGGTTAGCGGGGGCGCACCGCCGTGTGGACCGTGTACGCGCTCAGCACGAAGACGTCCGGTCTGCGGTGCAGGCTCGCCGGGTCGGCCGGGTCCAGGAGGCGGTCCAGGGTGGCGAGGTCCTCGGGGTCCAGGTCCTCGGCGGCGATGTCGCGCATCCGGGTGAACAGGTCGGCGGCGTAGCCTAGGGCCCGTTCGGAGGCCGGGGCGGGCAGGTCGAGCAGGAAGCTTCGGGTGCCGGTGTGCCGGAGCCCGGCGGAGGTCAGCAGGGCCGACCAGTCCTCGGCCTCGGCGACCGAGCCGGGCAGGCCGGCCCGCATCCGGGCGAACCACTCCTCCTGCAGCGCGTCCAGGCGCGCCTGGAGGCCGGGCCGGCCGATGCCGATGTCGCGGGGCAGGAACCGGGAGGGCAGGCCGCCCTCGAGCAGGGCCAGGGTGCCGCCGGGGGCGAGGTGTGCGGCGAACGCGGCGAGCGCCGCGCGCTGGTCGCCGATGTGGTGCAGGCTGCGGCTGGCCCAGAGCAGGTCGGCGGGTCCGTCCAGTTCGTCCAGCACCTGGGGCAGCTCGCCGGTGAGGGTGGCGAAGCGGTCGGCCACGCCCTGCCGTGCGGCGCGGACGCGGGCCCGTTCCAGCAGCGGCCCCGTGCTGTCGACGGCCACGATCCGCGCCTTGGGGAACGTCTGGGCGAACAGGCAGGAGACGACGCCGGGGCCGCTGCCGGCGTCGACGATCAGTTCCGGCCCGGTCACCGCCTCGGCGAGCCAGGCCATGATCCGCTCGTGGACGGGGGCGAACAGCTCCGCCTGGGTCTCCAGATGGGGGCCCATCTCGCTCCAGTCGACGTCGGTGTCGCCGCCGTGCGCGTGGGTGTGGGCGTGGGCATGGACGGGCGTGTGCCGGTGCCCGGCCTCATGGGGCGCGGCCTCATGGGGCGCGGCCTCATGGGGCTCGTGCTGCCGGGGCTCTTGGTGGTGGGGCTCTTGGTGGTGGGGCTCTTGGTGGTGGGGCTCCTGGTCGTGCGCCATGGGGGTCAGCCTCTCCTCGGGATGCGGTCAGCGTGCGACGGCACACCGGGGGCGGGCCAGTGGTGTTGCGGGTACCGCAAAAAGGGGGATGCGGCGCGGCGGGGATCCGGGCGGCGGTCCGCCCGGGCCCGCCCCGGGGGCGGGCCCGTACCCCCCGGCCGCAAACGGCCGGGGTCAAGTTAGCGGCGGGTAGGCGTTCTGCATCAGCTGCTGGAACTGGGCGGAGAACCAGTGCCCGGACAGCGGGGCGTCGGGCAGGGCGCCGGAGAGGTTGTTGCCGTTGCGGGCGTTGCCCGTGTAGGTGGGGTCGCACATGCGGTCGAAGCCCTTGCCCTCGTTGTTGGCGATGGCGCTGCTGGAGCCGTCGGACTCCCCCGGGGGCTTCATCCACACGTAGGCGTCGATGCCGGCGGCCGGGCCGGCCTGCGGGCGTTCGCCGAGGCCCGCGCCGGACTGGTTGCACCAGTTGCCGATGTGGATGCGGCGGTCGTAGCGGCCGCCGTCGATGTAGGTGTCCACGCTGGTCTTGGGGCCGGGGCCGGCCGGGCGTGCGGTGCCGCCCCAGCCGTTGCGGGAGGTGTCGATCAGCATGCCGATGTCGGAGTTGAAGCCGACCGAGACGAGCTGGTTGCGGAAGGCCTGGGCGAAGGACTGCTCGTCGACGTAGCGGTTCCAGTCGACCCATTTCGACTGGCGGACCGTGGTGCCGTTGACGGTGTCGTCGACCGCGAAGTTGTTCTCCTTCAGGGCGCTGTAGTTGGCGGTGTTGGTGATGAAGCCCTGTACGTCGTCGACCGTCGCCCCCTCACTGGTGGCGGCCTGCTTGAACAGGGTCGCGGCCGGTCCGAAGTTGTCGTCCCAGCCGAGCCAGCCGTGGTGGCCGGCGTCGAGGTAGTTGTAGACGTTCGGGATGGCGCCGAGCTTGGCGAGGGCGTAGCCGACGCCCTTCACGTAGTTGCCGTTGGCGAGCATGGTGTCGCAGTTGGCGGTGGCGGTGGCGCGGCTGCCGGTGTTGGTGACGAGGTTGGGCAGCGAGTCGATCTCGATGGTGGTGACGATCCTCAGGGAGGCGTACTTCGGGTCGGCGAGGATGGCCGCGATCGGGTCGATGAACTGCGTCTTGTACTTGTCGATGTCGGTCGGGCCGAGTTCGCCGTTGGAGGCGAGCGCGGCGCAGTCGCGGCCCGGCAGGTCGTAGACGACGAGCTGGACGACCTCGTCGCTGCTGCCCTTCTGGGCAAGGGCCGCGTCCAGGTGGGCGCGCAGTCCCATGCCGCCGTTGACACCGTTGATCGCGGCGATGCGGTCGAGCCAGACACCGGTCGGCTGGTTGGAGACGCGGCTGCCGCCCGGCTCGGCGGCGGCCTTCGCCGACCACTCGGGGTTCACATACACCTTGGCGCCGGCGTACGGGTTGTCGACACGGGTGCCGGTGCCGCCCCCGCCGCCGTTCCCGCCGCCGCCTCCGCCGCCACCGCTGCCGCCGTCGTCGACGTTGCAGGTGACGCCGTCGAGGGTGAACGCGGTGGGGACGGCGTTGGTGCCGCTGTAGGAGCCGTTGAAGCCGAAGCTGACCGAACCGCCGGTGGCCAGGGTGCCGTTGTAGCTCTCGTTGGCGGCGGTGACGGCGGTGCCGCTCTGGCTGATCTTCGCGTTCCAGCCGCTGGTCACCTTCTGGTTGCCGGCGTACGACCACTTCACCGACCAACCCGACTTGGCGGCCGCGTTGTTGGTGATGGTCACGGCGGCGGTGAAGCCGGTGTCCCACTGGTTCTGCACCTTGTAGTCCACGGTGCAGGGGGTGGAGGCGGCCGCGGCGCCGGCCGGTGCGGCGGTGAGCGCCGTCCCGGACGCTCCGGCGACCAGCGCCAGGGCGGCGAGCAGTGACGTTCTGGTACGACTCATGAGTGCGGGTTCCTTCTGTCGTCCGTCGGATCTACGGGTTGAGGGCGCGCAGGTGGTCGCGCAGGCCGGTGCCGAACGCGGTGGGTGTGCCGTCGTAGCTGGAGATGAGGGACGGGCCGGAGGAGCAGTCCCAGGTGTTCCAGGTCCAGCCGAGGTAGGACAGGGCGTGGTCGTCGAGCCACTTCATGACCTGGTCGACGAACCCGTGCGCGCAGGTGTTCTCCCCGACCTCGCCGGCCACCAGCGGCACCTGGGCCGCGACCGGGGCGAGGCTGGAGTTCCAGCAACTCTCGTTGACGCAGGAGTTGAAGTTGTAGACGTGATAGGCGGCGGTGAGATTGCCCGCCGGGTCGGTGGGCCGGTAGGTGAGCCACTGGCTCAGGTCGTTCGAGTACGCCAGGCCGCCGGCCATGATCACGTTTTTGGCGCCGGCGTTCCGGATACTGTCGACGAGATCCTGCATACCGGCGACCTCGTACGGGATGCCGGGGCAGGTGCCGCCGTCCCGCCAGCACTTCCAGGCGTCGGTCGTGCTGGATGTCGCGCGGTCCGGGTACGGCTCGTTGAACAGGTCGAACACGGCCGCGTTGTCGTCCTTGAAAGTGCCGGCGACCGAGGACCAGAAGGACGGGGCGTACTGCATGTCGGGCATGGGTTTCTGGCAGCCGGCGTGGACGTCGGAGCAGCCGGCCGAGTTCCCGGTGTACTGGCCGTAGGACCAGTGCAGGTCGAGGATCGGGGTCAGGCCGTGGGCCTCGACGCGGGCCACGAGGTCCTTGACGGCGTTGATGTAGTTCGCGCCGCCGTACTCGGGTTTGATGTTGGACAGGCCGAGCCAGCATTCCTCGTTGAGGGGGATGCGGACCGCGTCGGCCTTCCAGTCGGCGATCGCCTTGATCGCGGCGTCGTCGACCGGGCCGTCCCAGATGCCGTGGCCCTGGACGCACATGAACTCGCCGCCGGAGCGGTTGACGCCGAGCAGCCGGCGGGTCCTGCCGGCCGTGTCCACGAGTCTGGTGCCCGAGACGTGCAGGGCGGGGGCTGTGCCGTCCGGGGG